>URUZ01000237.1 GCA_900551225.1 uncultured Clostridium sp. | reverse complement strand
GCAGAATATTTAAATAAAAATATAAAATAATTAGAAAAATGTAAACAAGCAAAGAGGTGAGGCCTATGAATAAAAATGTAATAGGAATGCGCTGCATACGCTGCGGAGCCAGCTTGGAGATTGGAGATTACCTGGGCGGCTGTCCTGTGTGTGCCGGAGAAGGGGTTGGTTCTACTGTCACCTTTGACTATGGGGACACCAAGCCCCGGGCTGTAAAAGGGCGGAGGGGAATGGGCAGGTATGGAGCCAATCTTCCGTATGGGGAATTCCCCACCCTGGGAGAGGGCGGCACCCCGTTAATTCCTATGGATAAGCTGGCTGCTGCATATGGCATGAAGGCAGTCTATTCCAAGAATGAATTTCAGAATCCCACCGGCAGCCACAAGGACCGGATGAACCCTCTGATCGCTGCAAGAGCCCTGGACTTAAAGAAAGAGACAATCGCAGTGGTGTCCAGCGGCAATGAGGGAATGTCCATGGCCGCATATGCGGCTGCTGCGGGCCTTAGATGCGTAGTAATCACCACCAAGGGCATGAGCCCCATCTGGGAGGCCGCGATCCGGGCAACGGGAGCCGAGATCGTGTTTACGGATACTGCGGAGGGAAGATACCGTTACCTGCAGCAAAAAGTTGAGGAGGAGGGATGGTACTCCGCCACCAGCACGGCAATCCCCCCGGTGGGAAGCTGCTGCTATGGAATCCAGGGATATAAGACCATTTCCTACGAACTGTTTGAGGAGATGGGAGAGGGGCTTCCCGGCTACATTTTCGTGCCGCTGTCCAGAGGCGACCTTCTGTGGGGGATTTTCGAAGGCTTTCGGGAGCTGAAGCAGAACGGCCTGATCCCAGAGCTGCCGCGGCTGGCGGCCGTCGATCCATATCCCAGAATTGACAAGGTGATGAACGAGGGGATGTCCTGGCAGGAGAGCTTTGAGGGGGATACAGAATACAGGGTTTCCCTGGGTGGAAATACCGTTACATACCAGTCCTATCTGGCCTTAAAAGAATCCAACGGGCTGGCGGTCAGCGTTCCCGAGGAGGAGGCAGTGGATGAAGTGAGGGAGATGGCGGCAAGCGGCTGTTATCTGGAAGCATCCTCAGCCATCAACATCGGCGGATTGAAGAAGCTCAGAAGCCTGGGACAGATAGAAGACGGGGCATCGGCAGTGTTTATATCTACTTCTTCAGGCGTAAAGAACAACCAGAAGTGTACCACACGGATCATTAATCAATAAAGTAAGAGCAGCCGATACATTAAGATAAGCCCCCTTGCACATTCAGGGGAGAAGGAGGAAAAATGAAAAGAAGAATGGTAACTCTGTTAGCAGGTGTTGCGCTGGGAACCGGTTTCATGCTCTCAGCCTGCGGTTCATCTTCATCAGGAGGAGGCACAGCCGCTCCTGCCGCGTCTCAGGAAACACAGCAGGGAGCAGCAGCAGAAACCCCTGCGGGGAAAGATACCCTGTCTGTGGTAATCACCCAGGACCCGTCCAATTTAGACCCCAATGACTCCGTATCCCAGACCCACCACCAGGTTACAAGGCAGATCTTTGAGACCCTTGTGGTATTTGACAAGGAAGGCACTCTGAAACCCTGGCTTGCGGAGAGCTGGGAATATGAAAATGATACCACCCTGGTGTTCCACCTGAGAAAGGGTATCACATTCCAGAACGGCGACGAACTCAAAGCCAGCGACGTATTATTTACCATCAGGAGAATCAAGGAGCAGAACCTGATCGGCCTGATGGAGGTGGCAGCTATTAACATTGACAAGAGCGAGGCTGTGGATGATTATACAGTGAAGCTGGTGATGGACCAGCCATATGCCATCCAGCTGCAGCTGATGGAGAATCCGGACACAGCCATTATATCGGAGCGGGCGTACAATGAGGCTAACGGAGACTTTTTCAACGGCGCTGCCGTTGGCACCGGACCTTATAAATATGTGGAATACAAGGCCGGCGACCAGATCACGCTGACAGCCTACGATAACTATTGGAATCAGGAGGCCGCTCCCAAGATACCCAATGTGCTTATGCGTTTTATCACGGACAGCTCCAGCCGTGCTATCGAGGCGGAGTCCGGCGGCGCGGATATTGTCTATGACATCAGCTCCAAAGATGTGGACCGCCTGAAAGAGAAC
Organism: uncultured Clostridium sp.; assembly: GCA_900551225.1. GTDB lineage: Bacteria > Bacillota > Clostridia > Lachnospirales > Lachnospiraceae > Enterocloster. The sequence continues at coordinate 6,621 of URUZ01000237.1, read as the reverse complement.
CCCAATATCAACCTGGCCTCTGAATTCGGCACCAATACCGCATACCTGACATTTAACACAGCCATGGCCCCGCTGGACAACGAGAAGGTCAGGGAGGCAATCTGGTACGGAGTGGATGTGCCCTCTGCTGAAAAGATGGCATTTGGCAATTACGGCGCACTGGCAGAAGGCTTTATGTCACCTGGCATTATCGGCGGATCACCAAACTTTGCAAAATATAATCCAAAACGCGATGTGGAGAAGTCCAAACAGCTTTTGGCAGAGGCGGGCTACCCCGATGGGCTGGAGATACACATCTCCTGTTCCAGCAGCAACCAGGAGCGCTGCGACCTGGCTGAGGCGTTCCAGGCACAGCTGGCCGAAGTGGGAATTACGCTGAAGATTGATGTGATGGAGGGAAGCGCATGGGAGCAGGATTTAATTGCAGGAAACGCCCAGCTTTCCATCTACGGCTGTTCTGCAACGACATTTGAAGCGGGCCGTTCTCTGACCCACTGGCTGCCTGGGAATTCAGAGTTCCATATCTGGAGCTACAGTGATCCTGAATTTATCGACACGTTAAACAAGGCGTTTACCACCATCGATGATCAGGAGCGGATTGCACTCTACGAGAAATGCCAGGATATGCTGATGGAACATTATGTATCTCTTCCTGTATGGCACAAGGAGATCAACGCCGCGCTGTCCCCCAATGTGGAAGGGTTTGAACTGACCAGATCTTATGAACAGCATTACCTTCAGTATGTATCATTCAAATAACCGGACCTGGAATCTGACATACCGGTTATAAGATAACCTGAGAAAGGGGCGCTGGGTGAACAGGCGCCCCTTTTTCCAACAGAGTCTGATCTATTTATGATAAGAAGGTGAGCGTGGGATGTTAAAATATTTTTCCAAACGGTTTTTAGCGATGTTTTTTGTACTTTTAGCCACAGTAATCCTGATATTCACTATGATGAGCTTTGTGCCGGGTGATCCGGCCATCTCCCTGCTGGGGCCGAACGCCACACCGGAACAGATTGCGCAGATCCATAAACAGCTGGGGCTGGACGATCCGTTTATTATGCGGCTGGGGCGTTATCTGATGGGGCTGTTAAAAGGGGACCTGGGAATGTCCTACCGCAGCAAGAGTCCTGTGCTGAAGGAACTCCTGGCCCGCTATCCCACAACCCTGACCCTGACCTGCGGCAGCATTGTGCTGGGGATACTGATTGGGGTTACGGCTGGGGTGATATCTGCCGTGAAGCAGTATTCTGTGATGGACCGGGTGCTGACTGCATTTTCCCTGTTCGGAGTATCTGCACCGTCCTTCTGGATTGCCATGCTTTTAGTTCTGTATTTCTCTCTGCATCTTGGCTGGTTCCCTGCCACAGGAAGCTATGGGGTCCAATACTGGGTCCTGCCTATATTTACCATGGGTCTGCAGTGCAGCGCGTCCATTATGCGTATGACGCGGTCCAGTATGCTGGAGGTCATACGGCAGGATTATGTGAGAACTGCCAGGGCTAAGGGACAGACGGAGTTCAAGGTGATTATCGGCCACGCCTTAAGGAATGCGTTGATGCCCATTTTGACGGTAGTTGGTATTGAAATCTGCGGATTTTTAGGCGGATCGGTTCTGGTTGAGACTGTCTTTGCACTGCCGGGCCTGGGCAAGTTCATCCTAGACAGCGTGGGCTTTAAAGACTATCCGGTGGTGCAGGGCGGCGTGCTGTGGATCTGTATCAACTGCGTGATCATCACATTTATCATAGACCTTCTGTACGCCCTGGTGGACCCCAGAATCCGCAGTATGTACAGCGGCTCTAAAAAGAAGAAAAAGGAGGCAGCCTGACATGGAAGATACGAGAAAACGGAAAAATGGACCGCTCCAGGAGACATGGCGCCGCCTTAAGAAGAATAAGCTGGCGGTCATCAGCCTGTTTCTCATTGCCGGGATGTTTCTGGTGGCCATATTTGCGCCGCTGCTGTGTCCGTATGACTATGCGGGACAGGATTATGAGGCGGCCCTCATGTTCCCCACGGCGGCCCATCCATTTGGCACAGACAACTTCGGGCGCGATATACTGAGCAGGATTATCTATGGAAGCCGCTATACGGTGTTCATCGGTTTCGGCTGCATCACCATTGCGGCGGTGATCGGAACGCTGTTGGGGCTGGTGGCAGCCTATTATCCAAAGACGGACAACCTGATTATGAGAAGCGTGGACATTATCATCGGCATGCCGGCCATGACATTTCTGATGTGTGTGATTGCCGTTTTGGGCATCAGCATCACCAACATGATCATCGCCCTCTGTATCAGTAAGATCCCCTCCTTTGCCCGTGTGGTCAGAGCCCAGGCACTGACCATCAAGAACCAGGAATTTATAGAGGCTGAGCGGGCCATTGGGGCGGACAACAAGCGGATTCTGTTTAAACATATCCTGCCTAACTCCCTGGCGCCCATCATCGTGCAGTATACCCTGGGAGCGGGCAGCATCGTCCTCTGGAGTGCATCCTTAAGTTTTATCGGAATGGGCGTTCAGGCGCCGACGCCGGAGTGGGGCCTGATGATCTCACAGGGACGTCCGTATCTCAGGGACCAGTGGTATCTGACAATCATTCCGGGCTGCGCAATCATGCTCATGACCTTCACCCTGAACCTGCTGGGAGACGGCCTCAGAGATGCGCTGGACCCAAGATTAAACAAGTAGGGGGCGGATAGAATATGGATAAAAATATACTGGAAATAAACGACCTCTCAGTGGAGTATGTGGTCAACAAGACAGTGTACAAAGCGGTTAACCACCTAAGCCTTTCGATTGGCCCCGGGGAGTCCCTGGGGCTGGTGGGCGAGACGGGCGCGGGCAAGACCACAACTGCCCTGGCCATGATGGGTCTGATCCCCAACCCGCCGGGCAGGATCGTAAGCGGCAGCATTGTATATAAGGGTGAGAACCTGCTGGAGACGAAGGAGAAGAGGATGCGCAGAATCCGGGGCGAGGAGCTGTCCATGATCTTCCAGGACCCCATGACGTCTTTAAACCCGGTGATCTCCGTGGGCGACCAGATTCTGGAGGTGGTCAGGCTGCACTCCAATATGTCCCTGGCCCAGGCCACTGTAAAGGCCCAGCAGATGCTGGAGATGGTTGGCATCCCCGCCAACCGCTATGAGGAGTACCCGTACCAGTTCTCAGGGGGCATGAAGCAGCGGGTTATGATAGCCTGCGCCCTGGCCTGCGACCCCACGCTGCTGATTGCGGACGAGCCCACCACAGCCCTGGATGTGACCATTCAGGCCCAGGTGCTGGAACTGATGGCAGGATTAAAGGAAAAGTTCAACACAGCAATGCTGCTGATCACCCACGACCTGGGCGTGGTAGCAGAGGTGTGCGACAGGGTGGCGATTATGTACTCCGGCCACATTGTGGAGCAGGGGAGTGTGAGAGAGGTGTTCCGCAGACCCATGCATCCATATACCAGAGGGCTGTTTGAGTCCCTGCCGCGGCTGGATATTGATACGGAGCGTCTGAATCCCATACCCGGCATGATGCCCGACCCATCTGAACTGCCCGATGGCTGCGCATTCTGCACCAGATGCAGCCTGAAGGAGGAGCGATGCGTCCATTCCAGGCCGGAGATGGTCAATATAAACGAGGAACACACGGTGGCGTGCTGGAACACAGGATTGGAGCTGTAATATGGAAAAAACACTACTTTCTGTAAAAGACTTAAAAAAATACTTTCAGACCAAAGAGGGGATGCTCCATGCGGTGGACGGGATTACCCTCGATATTGAGGAGGGGACCACGCTGGGGGTGGTGGGAGAGTCAGGCTGTGGAAAGTCAACCTTCGGCAGAGTGATCCTCCATCTGCTGAATCCGACTTCCGGCAGCGTCTGGTTTGATGGGGAGGATATCACTAATCCGCCAAAGCACAGGCTTCACCAGCTGCGGAAGGAGATGCAGATCATCTTCCAGGACCCGTTCTCCTCCATTGACCCCAGAATGTCCGTGAGCCAGATCATCGGGGAGCCTCTGGAGATTTACAAGATGTGCAGCTCCAGGGAGGAGCATGACAAACGTGTCATGGAGATCATGGAGATCGTGGGCCTGTCAAAAAGGCTGGCCGATTCCTATCCACACGAGCTGGACGGAGGACGCAGACAGAGGATCGGTATCGGCAGGGCCCTGTCCCTGGAACCCAGGTTCATTGTCTGTGATGAGCCTGTGTCCGCCCTGGACGTGTCCATTCAGGCTCAGATCCTGAACCTGATGCAGGATCTTCAGAAGGAGCGGAATCTGACCTACATATTTATTACCCACGACCTGTCGGTTGTAAAACACATCTCCACGGACATTGCGGTGATGTACCTGGGTGTTATGGTGGAGAAGTCCCCTTCCAGGGAGCTGTTCAGCCACAGGTATCATCCGTATACCCAGGCCCTGATCTCCGCGATACCAAGGATTGACGATTTTGAACAGAAACATAAGCGGATTCTGCTGAAGGGGGAGCTGACATCGCCCATTGAACCGGCCAACTGCTGCCGCTTCGCCCCCAGGTGTATGTACGCCTGCGACCGTTGCAGGCAGGAGCCGCCTGCGCTGGAGGAGGTTGCACCGGGACATTGGGTGGCATGCCACCTGGTGCGCCAGATTAATTCCATCTAAGAGGGGAGGACTATGGAAAATAAGGAGAGCCGCACATGGCTGAATGTGGATCTGGATGCCATTGTCTCTAACTATCATGAGATCTCTGGGAAGCTGGGCGGGAGCTGCCGTCTGATGGCTGTTGTCAAGGCCGATGCCTACGGGCTGGGGGCGGTGCCCATCGCACGGGAGCTGGAGAAGGAAGGATGTGATTACTTTGCCGTATCCTGCCTGGAGGAAGCGCTGGAGCTGCGCATGGCAGGTATCCGGTCCCAGGTGATGGTGCTGGGGCCGGTGGCGGAGGAGGAGATCAGCACCGTTCTGGACTATGGGGTGGAAGTGCCTGTGGTGAGCTTGTCCCAGGGGGAAATGCTGTCCCATGGGGCCATGAAGGCAGGGGGACGTCTGCCCTGCCACATTGCCCTGGACGCGGGCCTGTCCCGGTTCGGCATTGTGCTGGGCGGCCGCCGGGAAGCCGCTGCCTGGGAGGCAGAGAAGATCCTGAAGCTTCCGGGACTGGATGTGCGCTGCTTTTTTACACACTATACAGGTGCAGATCCCAGGGAATATGATCAGTTTAACCGCAGGCAGATGGAAGAATTTGGGCAATTTACAGACCCGTTCTGCTTGAATGGCGGGATGATAAAACGCCACTGTTCCAGCAGTGAGATTGTGGAGCACTACCCGGAATACAATTATGACTATATAAGGGTTGCAGCATTGGTTTTGGGCCTGTATAATCCATTAAGTAGCAAATTGTATTCATTATCGCATTCCTGTGAACTAAAAACCAAAATTTTACAAATTAAAACCATTCCTGCAGGTACCCCAGTCAGCTATGGTCCCACATTTTATACAAAACGGGTAACAAAGGCAGGCATTGTCCCCATTGGATTTGCAGACGGGCTGCGCCGCAGCCTGTCAAATACCGGAACAATGACCGTGAGAGGGAAGGAAGCTCCGATCATTGGGAAAATCTGCATGGATTTTACGATCCTGGACCTGACGGAAGTAGAGGGCGTGCAAGAGGGGGACCAGGTAACCGTCTTTGGCAAAGCTCCGCTGGCCCACAACACGGTCAACTCCGTGGCTGCGCTGTATCCGGGCAGTGTGGGGGAGGTAACCACTGCGCTGAACAGGCGTATCCCCAGGATTTATTACCGGAATGGAAGACGGATTTAACACAGGATGCCGGGAACTCTGGGAGGAATCTCGTGATGGAAAGGGAAGTAATATTAACAGAAAAAGAGCGTTTTGTCATGGATTCTTACGCTAAGACCGTTGAATTCCTGGGACAATATATGGGCAGCGGATATGAGATTATTCTGCACAGTCTGGAGAACCTGAACCATTCGGTTATACAGATTGTAAACGGACACTATTCAAAACGGGAAATAGGCGCGCCCATTACGGACCTGGCACTGAAAATGCTGGACAATATCCAGCGGGACGGTGAGGCAACGGCCCTGCACTACTTTAACCGCAACAAGAATGGGATTCTGCTGAAGTCCTCCACCATCCCCATATTCGGGGAAGAGCAGCGGATTATCGGACTGCTGTGCATCAACTTTTACACCAATGTGCCCCTGATGGAAGTGATCAATGAGTTTGTGCCTCTGTGCGCGGATGCAAATGACAGCAGCATTGAGAACTTCTCCACGGATGTGGACCAGCTGATCATGGACGCCTTGGAAAAGGCCAGGGCCAAGGTGATGCCCGACGACACCATCAGCACGGCCAACAAAAATAAAGAAATCATACTGCATCTCAACCAGGTGGGGATATTCCAGCTGAAGGACGGTGTGGTGAAAGTGGCGGATCTGATGAAGATATCGCCCAACACTGTTTACTTGCATTTGAGGAATTTTAAGAAGAATGAAAAAGGGCCTGTTGCCAGAGATTGAGAGCATAATACTAGACAGAGAGAGGGACTGTGAAAAAATTGAGTTAATGGTTCTTTCTGAATTTGGGGTAGATGGGGATTTAGGGG
>URUZ01000236.1 GCA_900551225.1 uncultured Clostridium sp. | reverse complement strand
GTAACCGGCCGGTCAACGGTCACCAGATACTCTTTCTCATGAGCATTGCCGCTGCGCATGATTTTATTCACCAGATCTCCCTGGTTTGTCATCAAAACCAGGCCCTCTGAATCCTTATCCAGACGGCCTACGTAATAAACCCTTGACGGGTAATGGATCATTTCCACAATATTGGGCGCCCGGTCCTTATCCGAGGTGGTACACACCACCCCTCTGGGCTTGTTCACAGCCAGCAGCACCGGTTGGGGGCGCTGGAACTGCCCCCGGGCCACGTTGTTCCCCCGCTCCACAGCCTCCGCCCCGCCGCAGACCACCTTTCCGTTGCAGACGATTCTCTGTCCTGGCCCTGCCTTCTGGCCCATGGCGGCAGGAACGCCGTCCACCAGCACCTTCCCATCCGCAATCAGCCGGTCCGCCTCCCTGCGGGAACAGACCCCCATAGAACTGAGCAGTTTATTTAAACGTTCTTCCATCCGGTCACCGTTCCTGCCGGGAATGCCCGGCCGCCGGTTCCGAGGCAATGAACATGGCGTCCCCAAATGAAAAGAAGCGGTACCGCTCCCTGACAGCCTCCTCATAAGCGGCCAGAATGTGTTCCCGTCCCGCCAGTGCGCTGACCAGCATGACCAGCGTGGACTCGGGCAGATGGAAATTGGTGATCAGCGCATCCAGGATCTTGAAACGGTACCCGGGATAAATGAAGATCTCCGTCCAGCCGGTGCCCGCTTTCAGAATCCCATCCTCTGTGGAAGCCGATTCCACGGTGCGGCAGCTGGTGGTTCCCACGCACACCACACGGCCTCCGGCTGCCTTGGTCTCATTGACCTTGGCTGCCTCAGACTCCTCCACAATGTAGAATTCCGAGTGCATGTGGTGTTCCAGTACATTCTCCACCTTCACCGGCCGGAAGGTCCCAAGACCCACGTGGAGCGTCACATGGGCAATCCTTACGCCCATATCCTCAATCTCCTTAAGCAGTTCCTTTGTAAAATGCAGACCTGCCGTTGGCGCGGCCGCAGAGCCCTCATGCCTGGCATATACGGTCTGGTAGCGGTTCTTATCCTTCAGCTGGTGGGTGATATAGGGCGGCAGCGGCATCTGGCCCAGCTGGTCCAGAATCTCCTCAAAAATGCCCTCATACTGAAACTGGATCAGACGGTTCCCGTCATCCACAGTCTCCAGCACCGTCCCCTTTAACAGTCCGCCGCCAAACTCAATCTCAGTGCCCGGCTTCGCCTTCTTGCCAGGTTTGACCAATGTCTCCCAGATATCATTTTCCCGCCGTTTCAGCAGCAGGATCTCTATGTGGGCCCCTGTGTCCGGCTTAACGCCTAGAAGCCTGGCCGGGATCACCTTGGTGTCATTGATCACCAGGCAGTCCCCGGGCCGCAAATACTCCACAATGTCCCGGAACACCCGGTGGGTCACTGCCCCGGTCTCCTTGTCCAGCACCAGCAGCCTGGAAGAAGCCCTGTCGTCCAGGGGGTCCTGGGCGATCAGCTCCTGTGGAAGTTCAAAACTAAAATCCTTTACATTCATAACTATGCCTCCGGTTATTCTCCTAATTTAACTTCGGAAACGGAGGAAGTCTCCTCTGTGGCCGCGGTACTGTCCTGCGGGCTGCTGCTGTCACCGGCGCTGCTCTCTGTCTCCTGTGCTGCCCCGGTCTCCTGGCTCCCGCCGCTCTCCTGGGCTTCTTCTGTCTCATCATCTCCATCAAGCAGAGATACGTTGCTGTCGTGGCTCTCCTCCTCAGAGGTCTGGACAATTGCGCCGCCGCGCAGTTCCTTGTATGCTCCGGCCAGCAGTGTGTCCGTCTCCAGCGCTTCACGCAGACGCTCGTTGATCTGTGAGGAGAGCAGGCGCACGTCCTCTGTCTGGTTGGCCTTGGCCACGTAATCAGCTTCCTCGCCCACCACATTTTCCCTGATTATATAACTGCCGTCCGCATTCTTCACCACATAGCACCACATCAGTCCGGGAGCCGGGGTGTCAACCCTGCGGAACTTGATTTCATAGGTCACATACACCACGTAGGAGTCCTCGTTCAGCCCCTGCTTAGTGTAGCATGTGATGTCGCGGTAATCCTCAATGTACTTGGCCTCATAGGAAAGCTCCTGCTTCCTGGCCTCCATATCGCCTGCGTCCGATTTGCCGAACACCCGGTAAAGGGCCTCCGGGTCCTGGTCCACCTTAGCCTGGAAATACTGGCTCAGCAGCAGATTCACCTCCGGCACCTCGTCCTTGGCCAGCTCATAGTCAGAGAAATCATGGGTATACTGGCTGTTGTCCGGGGCTACGCTCTCCCCCGTGGTTCCCGACTGGTCCACAAGGATCTCCACTCCGCTGTCCGTTGTGGCCCCGGGATCTGCCTTCTCCTTAGGAGTCTTGTCCATAATCAGAATAATAATGATCAGCACCACCACAACCACCAGCGGAATTGCCATCATCCTTATGTACCTTACTTTATCTGCATCAGACCATCTGCTGCCTGAATATCTTCTCCTACGTCTCATTGCATGTCCTCCTGCCCTATATCATCCTGCTGCCTGAAAAAAATATCTCCGCTCTATTTTAGCAAACTATGGAACAAATTGCAATCTGCTATGTCGGTGATTTACATTGCAGGAAATATTTTCCTGAATTAAAGTAAAAAAACACCGCAGAACCAGGATTACCCTGACTCTGCGGCATATTTTCAACCAATATAAAGTGCGTCTGATAGGAATCGAACCTACGCACACGGCTCCGGAGGCCATCGCTCTATCCACTGAGCTACAGACGCATCTTTTGTATAATACTACATTTTCCCAAAAATTTCAAGAGCTAATTTTTATTTTCTGTCCAGGCTTTGATTTTTCCCTTGCGGCGCAGCTGGTGAAACATGGAATCTACCAGGAAAACAGCCATGGCAATGGCTCCGGCAAACTGCAGCGTCTCCACCAGATAATAGGTGGCCTGGGGACGGCTGTCCTGAATCATATAGTACACACTGTTATAGATGGATGCTCCAGGAACCAGAGGCAGAATACCTGGAATCAGGAACACGGTTACCGGCGCCTTCAGAATCCTGGCCAGGACGTGGCCGAACACCGCCACCGCCAGGGAGGCCACAAATGCCCCAAGGATCTTGGAGCCGGTGGCATCCCTGGAGATCAGGTACACCAGCCAGCAGACAGCACCGGCTGTCCCATAGTACGCCATGAACCGCCTGGGCAGCTCCAGAATCATTGAAAAGCTGGCTACCGCCAGAAATGCGCCTGCGGTCTGGACCAGTATCACCATAGTGTTCCACCTCCTGTCACATAGCCGAACAAGGCCATACCAGCACCCACGCCTGCGGCCACCGCAAGGGCAGTTACCACCGCTTCCAGCATCCTGGCCACCCCGGACGAATAGTCCCCGTTTAACGTATCGCGCACCGCTGTGGTGAAGATCACTCCCGGCACCAGGGGCATGATGGAGCTGATGATCACAATGTCACTGCTGCTCTGGGGCAGAATGAACTGTCCTAGCAGCAGGGCCGTCATAGCGCAGGCAAAGGCTCCCAGGGCGTTGGTGCAGAAAGCGTTCAGACGGATGCGGGCTGAGATATAGATCACAAGCCCCAGGCTGGCCCCAACCAGGGCCGCCGCCAGACAGTCCCATGGGCCGCCGCCCAGCACAATTCCGAAGAAACACGCCATCCCCACATAGCTGAAGCTCTTGGCATTCAGGCTGTACTGGCTGGCATTCTGAATCTGTTCCAGCCTTGTGAGGGCCTCCTCTGCCGCCATCTCTCCGTTGCACATCTGCCGTGATACCTGATTCACCAGACAGATCCGGTTGAGGTTGGTGGACCGCTGGGTGACCCTGCGGATCATGGTCAGCGGCTCCTCATTTTCCCGTTCCAGGCTGACGAATATCCCGGTACCGAACACCATGGCCTGGGCCCTGCGGTCTGAACCACTTAAAATATAGTGGATTGTTTCCTCAATTCTGGCGATCTCCGCTCCGCTGACCAGCATGATCTCCCCTGCCAGCATGGCTGCTCTGGCCAAAAGCCTGTCTTGACTTTCCATCTCGTATCTTGCAGCTCCTTATCTCATACAGCTGTACTAGTTATGGCAGATCACCGGCATCCCTTTAAATACCATATCATAAAGGGCAGGCACCTTTTTGGGCGGCAGGTTGACACAGCCGTGGCTTCCTGAATTCTGGAAAATGCTTCCCCCGAAATTACCGCGCCAGTTGGCGTCATGAAGCCCGATCCCGCCGTTAAAAGGCATCCAGTAGTCCACATGGCTCTCGTACTCATAAGTCCCGTCCGCCTTCTTGGCTCCTCTTAAGATCCTGTCCTTTTCCTTGTAGGTCAGGCCATAGATTCCCTCAGGAGTCGTGTAGTTCTTGGACACATTTCCCGTCACACAGGGCGCCTCCCAGACCAGGCTGCCCTCCTGGAACATGTAGACATGCTGGCCGGCCAGGTCAATCTCCACATAGGTGGAGCCCCAGTCCGCATCCCCGCGTGCTGCGGCAGTCTGGGAAAATGACAGCTCCCTGGTCTGGCTGTCCGTAGACTTCAGGAATTCGGTCAGCGCCTGTATCTCCTCGGCCTGGTTCACCTTCCAGCCGTAAGGGCCGGTCAGAGGCAGTTCTCTGCCGTCCACGGTTTTAAAGGTTCTCACTTTGCCGGAGGTGCCGTATTTCTCCGCCATGGCCTGCACAAATCCTGCCACGCCCTGCGGATTGATCTCCACCTGGTTATCACCGTTTAAGGAGAGCCAGGAGCAGATGGTCTCGCCGCCCAGAGTCTCGGTCGACTCGCCGATGGTGTAGGTCACGGTCATATTCCTGTACCGGTTCATCATATCACGCAGCGCTGTCATACTCTCATCGCCGGCGCGCAGCTTCACCTCATTGTAGCAGCCTGAGTCCTTGAGATTGACTTCCGTCTGCCCTGCGGCCACCGCTGCCTTGATCACGGCAGTGGTCTTTTGGATATCCAGATCATTTCCTTCCACCTCAGGAATGATGGTGAACTCCTTGCCTGCCTCAAAAGCGGACAGACGCGCATCCTGGGTTGTGACGATGTCGGAGCCGCTAAGGCAGGACAGGGCCGCAATTGCCGCGTCCAGGGCTCCCTCATCGTAGACAACGCTCATCTGTATGGTGTGTGAATTGTCGGTGGCCGGACCGGACACGCGGCCGGTGGCATTTTGCTGGTCCAGTATGGCTGAAAGCCCCTCCGGCACTGTCACTTTATATCCGAAATCAGAGCCTTTTATATACTCCTCAGTCCCATTTTTCTTTTTAATTGTCAGCTTGTAATTGCTGTCATAAAATCCCTCAAGATGGGATTTTGCCTCGCCCACCGACATCCCGCCAATGCCCAGTCCGTTGACTGAGGTGCCGGATACAAACTGAGTAGGCTCGTCCGCATATGCGGTGACACAGAGAGCTGCCGCAAGGGCCGCCGCAATGACAGCTGTTCTGAAAAATTTTACTGTTTTTACCATTTCTTACCTAACCTTTTCTTATTCCCTCCGCTCCATGTTACCGGGCGTCAGTGCTGATTTTACATGCTGCCCTATATATATAACATATTTTGCCGGAGGACCACAATTACTTTTCACAAAGTTTTTCTTAATATTTACGATATTTTCCTACAAGTATTGACAAGAAGGCCAATTCTATATTAAGCTGGAGACACTTCTTTTCGGCAGTGTCCTGCCATTCTGACTCATTTCATCGTTTTCTGTCAACCTATCTATCATTTTCCAGGAGGTAAATCTATGCTTTACGAAACATTTCTGCAAACCGTCAAACAGCAGATGCAGCAGCGCCTTGGGGGCCAATGCCAGCTGACGATCCGCTCTGTTCCCAAGAATAATGGTATGGTTTTGGACGGCCTGAGTTTTTGCACCGGACAGTCCAGGGTCTCCCCCACCATCTATCTCCAACCATTTTACCAGAAGCACCGGTCAGGTACCCCCATGGAACAGATTCTGGCTGAGATTACCGGGCTGTACGCCAGAAGCGGGCTGTCCTCTGCCTTTGATCCCAGCCAGCTGGAGGACCCGGCCTACGTGCGCCCCAGAATCGCCTACAAACTGATCCACGCCTCCAGCAACGCCGGCCAGCTGGCCCAGATTCCCTACCGGCTGCTGATGGATCTGGCCAAGGTATACTATCTGTACCTGGGCGAGGAGGAGGGCAGCCAGATGACCGTTCCCATATCCCGCCAGCATCTGCGTCTGTGGAACATGGATGAAGCCGAGTTAGACCGCCTGGCCGTCCAGAATACGCCCCGCCTGTTTCCGGCCCATATCTGTTCCATTCTGGATATCCTCTCAGATTCCTCCCCCTCAGACCCTCATCCCGGGGAGACAGCCCCTTTTTACGTTCTCACCAACCAGGCAGGACTGGGCGGCGCTGCCTGCATACTCTATGACGGCATATTAAAAGACTTCGCAGACCAGATGGGAAGCGATCTCCTGATCCTTCCGTCCAGTATCCACGAAGTCCTTCTTCTTCCATTTAAAAATGATGGCCAGATTGGAGAACTCTGCCGGATGGTATCTGATATCAACAGCCAGGAAGTCCCTGGGGATGAGCGGCTGTCCAATCAGGTTTACCGGTATTCCAGGGACAGCGAAGATTTGTCGCTGGTATCCCGTTCGACCATTCCGCTGACCTGATGTTTCAGTCCTGTTACTAACCCAGAAGCAGGGAACCCAGCTGGTACACCAGCACTGCTCCCGACCAGGCCACCAGCAGCTGGAACATCACCATGCCCAGAGTCCATCTCCAGGACCCTGTCTCCCGTTTGATGGTGGCCACCGCAGCAATACACGGGGAGTACATCAGGCAGAAGATCATCAGGGCATATGCATTGACCCCGCCGAAGCCCACCGACGCCAGCTGGGAGGACAGCTGGCCCATGCCGGCCGCCGAGTTAATATTGTTGATGCCATAGAGCACGCTGAAGCTGGACACCACCACTTCCTTGGCTGACAGGCCGGAGATCAGCGCCACCGCCACCTGCCACTGGCCCAGGCCTGCCGGTCTCAGCACCGGCACCAGCAGGTGGCCTGCCATGGCGGCAAAGCTGTCCCGGACATCCGACACAAACCCGGTGGTGCCCGTGTTCAGCACAAACCACAGCACAATGGAGGCAATAAAGATGGTGGTGCCTGCCTTGCTCAGGTAATCCTTCACCTTATCCCACACATAGATTGCCACAGTGCGGGTGTTGGGCGTCTTATACTCCGGAAGCTCAATGAGCAGCGCATTCTGCCCGCTGTCCTCCTTGGAATTCATGTGAACGACGAACGCCACCAGGATCGCGGTCAGCAAGCCGATGAGGTACAGCGAGTAAGCCACAAGCAGCGCCTTATTAGGGAAAAACATCTCCGCAAACAACACGTAGATGGGAAGTCTCGCCGAGCAGGACATAAAGGGGGTGATCAGAATCGTCCTGCGCCTGTCCTTGACGCTCTCCAGGGACCTGGTTGCCATAACCGCCGGCACCGTGCAGCCGAATCCCAGCAGCATGGGCAGAAACGCCTTGCCCGACAGTCCCACCATGCCCATTGTTTCATTCATCACATAAGCTACCCGCGCCATATAGCCGCTGTCCTCCAAAAATGCCAGGGCCAGGAACAGGATAAAAATATTGGGCAGAAAAGTCAGGATGCCACCCACACCGGCGATAATCCCATCCACGATCAGGGAGGTCAGCCACTGGGAGGCATTGACCCGGACCAGCAGATCCAGCACAGTGCTGGAGAACACATCCAGACCCATCTGGAAATATCCCTTCAGGAAATCCCCCACCATAAAGGTGAGGAAAAATACCATGGCCATAATCCCCAGGAACACAGGGATTCCCCAGAGAGGATGGGTCAGCAGCTGGTCCGCCTTGTCGGTGACCGCTGCCTTCTCCTCCTTGTTCATCAGGCATTCCTGAATGACTTCCTCTATGTAGTCGTATTTCTCATTGATAATCTGTTTTTCATAATTGTGGTCCAGAATACCGCTTACATCCAGCGGATGATCATCGGTGACCAGCTCATCGAATTCCAGGAACTTAATGGCATGCCAGCGCATGTTGTCCATTTTCCCGTAGTGATTAAACAGTTCCTCCTGAATACGGACTATCTTTCCCTCCACCTCGGGACTGTAGCGGATCACCACGCCCTGGGGGCCTTCCTCATAGTGATGGACCACTGCGTGCATCAGCACATCCAGGCCCGTACGCCGTCTCGCCGACACGGGCACAACGGGGATTCCCCCCAGCATTTCCGGAAGGCGGTGCATATCGATCTCCATGCCGCGCTCTTCCACAATGTCCATCATATTGAGCGCCAGGATCACCGGCTTCTTCAGCTCAATCAGCTGCATGGTCAGGTACAGGTTCCGCTCCAGGGACGAGGCGTCAACCACGTTGATGATCACATCCACCTCACCGTCCTCTATGCATTTCCTGGTCACCTTTTCCTCGATGGTGTAGGAAGTCAGGCTGTAGATTCCAGGCAGATCAATCACCTTAATGGGGCGTCCCTTGTAGTTGGTCTCGCCCTCCACCCGCTCCACCGTAACGCCCGGCCAGTTGGCCACCTTCAGCTTAGCGCCGGTGAATGCGTTGAACAGCGTGGTCTTTCCACAGTTTGGATTGCCCACGAATCCAACAGTGATTGGCTCCTTATTCACGCCGTGGCGGATCTGCCTGGGCGGCGTCTGATCCTGTGGCGGTGCAACCGGAACACTGCCGTACTGCTGTTTACCCGCTGTATTCTCC
>URUZ01000235.1 GCA_900551225.1 uncultured Clostridium sp. | reverse complement strand
AAACGCAAGAAAAATGTTCGATATTTTGTTTCGAGTCGCTAGTAATGGGTAATATGCACAAAATATGTTTCATATATTTGTTGATTCATACAATTTTGACATATAGCAAGAATAAAATATTGACCGTTAATATCTTCTGTGCTACTATGTAGGTGAAACGAACAAAAAGTAGAACACAAAACGAACAAAAACCGATTACAGAGGAGGAGTTTCATGTCCAAAAAAATTGTCAATCAAACAGATGACGTTGTATCTGAGATGATGGAGGGATTTGTGGCAGCCCACAGCCGATATTATAAAAAGATAGCGGGTGTAAGCGGCGTACTTTATAAAGGACACCGGGCAGATAAAGTTGCGCTGGTGATTGGCGGTGGGAGCGGACACGATCCTCTGTTCGCCGGTTTTGTCGGACGGGGGCTGGCGGATGCAGCGGCCTGCGGAAATGTGTTCGCGTCCCCGGACCCGGGAACCATCGTGGAGGTGGCCCGGGCAGTGGATGCCGGCAAAGGCGTTCTCTTTCTATATGGCAACTATTCCGGCGACAATATGAACTTTGATATCGCGGAGGAGATGCTGCAGGAGGAGGGCATGAAAACCGCCCATATACGCAGCTGGGATGACTGTGCTTCCGCTCCGCCGGACCGGATCGGGGACCGCCGGGGGATTGCCGGGAATGTGTTCATGATTAAAATTGCCGGCGCGGCCTGCGACGCGGGCCTTCCATTGGAGGAGGTCCTGCGGATTGCAGAAAAGTCCCGCACCGTGCTGCGGACCATTGGGGTTGCCACCAGCCCGGGACAGATCCCTGCTTCTGAGGCGCCCACCTTCCAGCTGGCGGAGGATGAGATCGAGTACGGCATGGGCATCCACGGAGAGCCGGGCATCCAGCGCGCCAAAATGTGTTCCGCAGATGAGCTGACCCAGGTCATGTACCGGAACCTCACAGAGGATATGCCCCTGAAAGCCGGCGATGAGGTCTGCGTGCTGGTCAACGGCCTGGGCTCCACCACGATTATGGAGATGAGCATAGTCTACCGCAGGCTGAAAGAGCTGCTGGACGCAGACGGGGTCAAGGTGTACGACGCGGATATCAACAGCTACTGCACCTGCATGGAAATGGGCGGATTTTCCATCTCTATCATGAAACTGGACCAGGAACTGAAACAATACTATGACGCACCCTGTCATAGCCCCTACTATTCACGGGAGGAACGATAAACATATGCTTACCACATTAAATGAGGAAAATGTCCGCGGCATGATTATCTACATAGCCGACAAAATCATTGAAAGCAAGCCGTTACTAACAGAAGTGGACAGCGCCATCGGAGATGGCGACCACGGCATCGGCATGGCCCTTGGAATGCAGAAGGCCAAGGACAAGGTGGCTGCCGCAGAAGCCTGCCAGAACGCGTATGCCATGTTCGCGCTGGCCGGAAAGACCATGCTGATGAGCATGGGAGGTGCTTCGGGCGTGATCTTTGGAAGCCTGTATTCGGGAGGCGCCAAGGGCGCTGAGCCTGCTGCGGAGCTTGGGGCAGAAGATTTATATAGGATGCTGGAGAAGAGCCTGGCTGTGATTCAGGAGAGAGGCAAGGCCAAGCTGGGGGACAAGACCATGGTGGACGCGCTGCAGCCCGCAGTGGAAGCCATGGGACAAACGCACCAGGAAGGGCTGCTGCCCATGCTTAAAGCAGCGGAGACGGCTGCCGCCCAGGGCGTGGAGAATACCAAACAGTACCAGGCCAACTACGGCCGTGCAAAATCCCTGATGGAGCGCGCCATCGGCTATCAGGACGCAGGCGCCACCTCGGTCTGGATCATCATGCGGTCCATGCGGGAGTTCGTGGAGCAGGATGGGAGGAGCATAGCATGACAGATTCAGTTGTCATAGGCTGCGACAATGCCGCGGTGCCTATGAAAAATATTCTGAAACAGACCATGGAGGAGATGGGCATCCACGTGGAGGACATGGGGGTAGCAAGCGAGACGGATCAGCTGGCCTACGCAATGACCGCCAAGGCGGTGTGTGATCAGATCATTGAGAGCGGTTACACAAAACGCGGAGTGCTGATCTGCGGCACAGGGATCGGCATGTGCATGACAGCCAATAAATTTAAAGGAATCCGGGCGGCCGTGGGTCACGATATCTTCTCCGCCCAGCGCTCCATCCTCAGCAACAACGGCAATGTGATCTGTTTTGGGGCCCGCGTCATTGGGATTGAGCTTGCTAAGACCATATTAAAGGAATGGCTGGCGCTGGAATACATTGACGGCCCATCCACTCCCAAGATAGAGAAGATTACATATTTAGAAACAGTCAATTTTCGTTAAAGAATCCATTTAGAAAGAAGATGCCCCCTATGCAAAGTAAACTGTATATAGGCACCAATACCAAGATGCACAAGACCATCCGCCAGACCGTTGCGTTTATAGAGGAATTAGGCCGCCTTACCCAGGATATTGACCGGGAATTGCTGGAACTGTTTGTGATTCCATCCTTTACAACGCTGGATGCCGCATCAAAGGCGGTACGGCCTTCCTCTATCACCCTTGGCGCCCAGAATATGAACTGGGAGGACGAAGGCCAGTTCACGGGAGAAGTGTCCCCCCTCATGCTGGCGGAAGCCGGGGTGCGGGTGATCTGTATCGGCCACAGCGAGCGCCGGCACATTTTCAGTGAAGATGATGAAGTTGAGAATAAAAAGGTTCTGGCCGCGCTGCGCCACAAGTTTATCCCCCTGCTGTGCGTGGGGGAAACGGCAGGGCAGAAGGGGTTTGGGATTGAAAATGAGGTGCTGAGGACCCAGCTGAAGGTGGGCCTGTGGAACACAACGCCTGAGCAGGCGGAACATATCTGGATCGCCTATGAACCGGTCTGGGCCATAGGGGTTGGCGGCACGCCGGCCGGCGCGGGTTATGCCTGCGAGAAGCACGCGGTCATCCGCGAGACCCTGGAAGAGCTTTACGGCAGGAGAGCAGGAGGCGGCATCCCCATCCTTTACGGCGGAAGCGTCAATCATACCAATGCGCGGGAGCTGATCCAGGCGCCCGACATCGACGGCCTTTTTATCGGCATGAGCTCCTGGGACGCTGAAAGTTTCAGCGAGATCATCCACGATGTGATCAACAAAGTAACTGGCAATGGCCAATGAAGCCATAACTGCCCAAACATAAAATACGGAGGAAAAAAGAATGAGAAAAAAATTAAGCGTTGCCTTATCGATCCTGATGCTCGCCACCACACTGGGCGCCTGCGGCGGCAGTGCCCCGGCCGGTGACAGCGGCAAAACCACAGCAGCCCCCAGCGGCAGCACCGCAGCTTCGGAGGCCGCTCCCATCAAAATCGCATTTTCCGGCCCCATGACAGGCGATTATGCAGAGTATGGCCAGAATTTCTACGCTGCCTGTGAGATCGCTGCCGACGAGATCAACAGCAATGGCGGACTTCTGGGCGGTTCACCCCTGGAGCTGGTACAGTTCGATGATAAAAACAGCCAGGAGGAAGTAGGCGCCATTGCGGAGATGATCGCATCCGATGATTCCATTGCCGCCGTTCTGGGACACTTTTCCTCAGGCGTGGCCATGACGGCTGCAAATACCTACCTGGATGCAGGTATTCCCCTGTTGTCCGCCTCAGCCTCACATCCGGACTATTCCGGCATGGGCGATTACATTTTCCGCAATAACGTTTTGATCTCCCAGGAGGTTGAGACTGTACTGCAGATCTGCCAGAACAGCGGCAGCAAACGCGTAGGCGTCCTGGTTTTGAAGAATGACTGGGGACAGGGCGCATTGAGCGCCATGGAGACCGCCTATGCCCAGGTTAAGGACAAGGTGAACTTTGAGATCGTGCTGCAGGAGGAAGTCATGGACGGAACAGAGGACTTCTCCGCCAACATCACCAAGTTCATTGACGCGGACTGCGACACAGTATTCGTGCTGACCATGTATGCCACCTTTGCTCCCTTTGCCAACCAGTACCGCACCTTAAACCCCGATATCAAGATGTTCTCCGTGGGTTCCGCATATTCCACAGAACTGATCAACCTGGGCGGAAGCTCGGTGGAAGGCGTCCGCATGTGCGCAGGCTTCAACCCGGAAAACCCAGATCCCGCCGCTCAGAAGTTCGTGAAGCAGTTCAATGAGAAAACAGGCCATGACCCGGACAACATGGCAGTGCAGACCTATGAGAATGTGAACATGATCGCCCAGGCCATCGAGCGCGCAGGCAGCGCGGACCGGACAGCCATCAAGGACGCGCTGTACAAGACAGATTACGCCGCAATCACCGGCCACATCACCTTTGATGAAATTGGAGACGCCCAGAAAAATCTGCTGGTATTTGAGGTGAAGGACGGGAAATTCGTGGAATTATCCGATATGAAGATTCTGCCCTGGGATGAGTTCGCCGCTTCCCTGTAGGAGCCAATCACATATAGCCGGCATCCGGGACTCCCGGATGCCATCACAACCATATCAATGAATTGACTGGGGGTAAGCACATGTTGTTTCAGCAACTTATTAACGGATTGTCTTTGGGCATGATATATGCACTGATTGCTGTGGGATATTCACTGGTGTTCGGTATTTTGCGCCTGGTCAATATGTCCCACGGCGCCGTATATGCCCTGGGAGCCCATGTGGCGCTGCTTTTTGTGACGCTGGAATGGGGCCTTGTACCGGCGCTCATCCTGTCCTGCGTGCTGACGGCGGTTGTAAATGTCGGCTTTGACCGGTTTATCCTGGCTCCGCTGCGGGAGAAGAACACGCCCAGCATCGCGGCTCTGATCAGCACTGTGGGCTTTTCCTACATTATACAGAATCTCCTGATGATTGCCTTCGGAAGCGAGCGCAAGCCCTTTCCGAAAATATTCGATTTTGGGGTGTGGAATGTTGCCGGTATCCGGCTCAATTCCACACAGGTGGTAATCGCCCTTGTCTCTCTTGGAATGCTGTCCGTATTCACCTTGTTGATCTACCGGACAAGCATGGGCCTTTCCATGCGTGGCACAGAACAAAATCCCCGCGCGGCACAGCTGGTAGGGGTCAATGTGCGCAATGTCATAACCTTCACCTTTGCCCTGTCCGGTGTCTCGGCAGCCCTTGCGGCGTATCTGGTGGCGGGCTATTACAATACCGTCTATCCCACAATGGGAGTCCAGATTGCGCTGAAGGCCTTCTCCGCAGCTGTGTTAGGAGGGATCGGCGTGCTCCACGGAGCTGTTGTGGGAGGTCTGGTGGTGGGCGTTGCGGAAGCCCTGGCCGTTACCTACCTTGGAGGCGCCTACCGTGATGCCACTGCCTTTATTATCCTGTTCCTGGTTTTAATTATCCGGCCCAACGGGGTCTTTGGCAAGAAAGCGACGGTGAAAGTATAGAATGGATACCACGAAAAAGTTATTCCGCAATATAAAAGAGTATTATTGGAAATACGATAAGCCGGTTCATATTGCCATTGCCGTCATGCTGGCGGCCCTCTATTTCCTGAATGTAAACCAATATGTATACCGGGTGCTGATTATGATTGGGCTCTATACTATACTGGCGCTGAGCCTGAACATTATCCTGGGGCTGACAGGCATGCTGTCCATGGGCCATGCTGCATTTTACTCCATCGGAGCCTACGCATCGGCCATCATGGGGACCAGGTTCGGCATGAACTTCTTTGTCTCGGCAATCTTTGGCATCGCCGTATCCGTGGTCTTGGGGCTGCTGCTGGGTATGACCACCATGAGGCTCTCCGGCTCCTACCTGGCCATCACCACCATGGGCTTTGCTGAGGTGGTCCGGATGATCCTGTTAAGCTGGGAGGATGTGACCAACGGAGCCTTCGGCATCCAGCAGATTCCCCGCCCCAGGTTCCTGGGACATGAGCTGACAACCGCCAACGGCGGGCTTTATCTGCTGGTGCTGGCCCTTGTGATCCTCTCCATTGCGTTCTGCGGGGCCTTGCGGGCAATCAAAAACGATGAGCTGGCAACCGTGCTGATGGGAGTCAGCGTGGAGCGGTACAAAGCCGCGGCCTTTGCCATAGCGGGGGGACTGGCGGGATTGGCGGGCGCGACATTTGCCGCGATGAACCGGTATATCGATCCCAATACATTTAACTTTGACACGTCCATGCTGATTATCTGCATCTGCATTCTCGGCGGTATGGGCAGTATCAAGGGCCAGATCCTGGGAGCAATCCTGCTGGTTTCCTTTCCCGAAGTGCTGCGTTCCTTCGCGCTGTACCGGTTCGTGGTGTATGGACTGATCCTGCTCGTCATGATGCGGTTCAGGTCCCAGGGCATCCTGGGGGATTTATCCGACCGGCCTTACATTTTCCCAAAAGGAGTAACCTTCAAACACAAGTCTAATCCAGGTGGTGACACGGTATGAGTCTACTTGAAATGAAAAATGTGACCAAGATGTTTAAGGGCCTAGTTGCGGTGAATGACGTTTCCCTGCATGTGGAAAAAGGGGAGATTATCAGCATCATCGGGCCTAACGGTGCGGGCAAAACCACCTTGTTCAACCTGCTCACCGGTGTTTACCAGGTGACGTCGGGGGAAATCATTTTTAATGGAAAGCCAATCCAGAACCATAAGCCGCAGACAATTGTAAAGGCAGGCATCGCGCGCACCTTTCAGAATATCAGGCTGTTCAAGGAGATGCGCGTCATTGAAAATGTCCTGGTGGGGGAGAGCATCAATATAAAATATCAATTTTACGATCTGGTGTTTAAAACGCCCAGATACCGCCGGGTTGAAAGGGAGAGCACCCAGAAAGCCATGGATATTCTCCAGTCCATCGGCCTTGCGGAATACGCCGATGACTATGCCCAGAACCTTCCTTACGGCCTGCAGAGGCGGCTGGAGATCGCGCGGGCCATAGCGACGGATACCACGGTGCTGCTGCTGGATGAGCCGGCGGCGGGCATGAATCCCCAGGAGTCGGAGGAGCTGCTGGATTTCATCAAAGAGCTGCGTGACAAGGGATATACCATACTGATGATTGAACACGACATGAGCGTGGTCATGAATATTTCCGACCGGATTTATGTGCTGGACTACGGCAAGCTGATTGCATCCGGCCTGCCCCAGGAGATTGCAGCCAATCCCAAGGTCATCGAAGCCTACCTTGGCCAGGAGGAGGAGGACGACGATGCTTAAAATACGGAATTTGAATACATATTATGGCGCGATCCACGCGTTAAAGGGGATTGACCTGGATGTGCCTGAGGGGAAGATCGTAACCCTGGTCGGTTCAAACGGCGCGGGCAAGAGCACCACGGTCCTGTCCGCCACCGGGATTCTGCGGGTCGCGGAAGGCTCAGTCATAGAGCTGAACGGCGAGAATATTGCCAACATGCGGCCCCACAAAATCGTCCAGCGGGGCGTCAGCCTCTCGCCCGAGGGCCGTGAGGTATTCCCCGCCCTGACCGTGGAAGAGAATTTAAGGCTGGGCGCATTTCCCATCCGGACCCAGAAGAAGCGGATCAGCGATGGGTACGAGCGGGTTTACCAGCTGTTTCCCCGGCTGAAGGAACGCATAAAACAGCAGGCGGGTACATTGTCCGGAGGAGAGCAGCAGATGCTGGCAATCGGCCGGTCCATGATGAGCAATCCTAAGCTTCTGCTGCTGGATGAGCCTTCCCTGGGCCTGGCGCCCAACCTGGTGAAGATGATCTTCGGCCTGATCCGCGACATCAACCGGCAGGGCGTCACCATTCTGCTCATAGAACAGAATGCGAACATGGCCTTAAAGGTGGCTGATTACGGATATGTGCTGGAAACAGGGACAATCAAGCTTCATGGGCCCTCCGGCGTTCTGCTGGGCAATGAAGAAGTGCGCAAGGCCTATCTGGGCAATGGCGGAAAGGAGCATTTATGAAACAGATTGCGATTGGCGGTATGATGGATTCCTCGGCGGTTGCTTTGGGCTGTATGCGCATCTGCCGGGTTCCCTTTGAGGACGCGCAAAAGGTGGTATTCCAGGCGCTGGAATCGGGCATCCGTTTTTTTGACCATGCGGACGTCTATGGATTCGGAAAAAGTGAAGAAATCTTCGGGAAGATCCTGGATCTGAAGACACCTTCGGAGCGGGAGCGCATCCAGATCCAGTCTAAATGCACCCTGATCCGCGACCAGGTGCAGACCCTCTATAATGACCAGTCCAGGGAACACATCATCCGGTCCGCGGAGGCAAGCCTGAAGCGGCTGGGCACCGACTATCTGGACGTATTCCTGCTTCACCACCCCGATACCCTGGTGGAGCCGGAGGAAGTGGCAGAGGCCTTTGATTACCTTCACGCCTCGGGCAAGGTCCGGCATTTCGGCGTCTCCAACCACAAGCCCCTGCAGATTGAACTGCTGAAAACCTGTGTGCGGCAGCCGCTGCTAATCAACCAGCTGCAATTCTCCGTGGCCCACCCGGATCTGGTGGACGCGTCCCAGCCCGTGCGCATGCAGCCCCACGCCCTGGCGGATACCAACGGGGATGTGCTCACCTACAGCCGGATTCACAGCATGACCATTCAGGCCTGGAGCCCCTTCCAGTTCGGGTTTTACGGCGGACCATTTATGGAAAATGAAAATTACCCGGATTTAAATGAAGTGGCCGGACGCCTGGCAGAGGAGAAAGAGGTATCTAAATCAGCCATTGCAATCGCCTGGATTCTGCGCCACCCGGCCAAAATCCAGCCCCTGATCGGCACCACCAACTGGCAGCGCCTGAAGGACATCTGCACAGGCGTAGACGTGGAGCTGAGCAGGGAAGAGTGGTATGAGCTGTACAGGGCGCAGCTGCGGGACGAGAACAAAAGCGACTTGTCCAGCTCTGTTTCCAAGGCTGTAAAATAAAAATACCATATAAAAT
>URUZ01000234.1 GCA_900551225.1 uncultured Clostridium sp. | reverse complement strand
GACACGCTCTCCGTAACCAGGAGCCGGCCCCTCCGCTGTCCTCCCAGCCCCAACCTCCTTCTTTTCACGGCCAATACCCCAGCCAACGTCCGCGTAACCTTTCGCGCCTAAACCCCCAGCCCTTTTTTCGATTCATGTCGTTCCAAAATGCCTGCAATAATACTCGTCCGTAATATCTAAAAAATTCTGCACAGCTGTGGACACATGGCTGTCGTCATAGTGTGCGATCACTACTTTCCACTGGTAGTCTACCTCAGGCTCTAGGTAGTAGCAGTTCAGATAATCAAAAGACCCAAATATTTCCAGATAATGTTCCGGTATAAAGGTATAGCCAATGCCGTTGGAGACCATGCGTTTGATGGTTTCCTGATTGCGGCTGGTCATGACAATGTGTGGGGAGATCCGCGCTTTTTTGAAAATGGTTTCATTGATGGTCCGTATGCGCTGGCCCTGATGGCCGATAATAAAGGGTGCGTTGTCCAGGCCTGTGATGTCCACATAGGGAAAACGGTCGGTCCCGGTCTTGCGGTATGCGCTGTCTTCGATATCGTTATTCTTGGAGGCCAGCAGGACCATGCGGCTCTTCAGAAACAGGTGATGGGGGAAATCATTGAATTTAAATGGCAGGGGAATCACGCTGACATCAATAGCTCCGTCCATCAGCAGCTGTTCTAGCTCCGTGGAGGAGGACTCCACCAGCTGCAGTTCAATCTGCGGAAAGCGTTCCCTGTATACGGGTATGATCTCAGTGGCGATCAGGGTGCCCAGAAGATAGGGGACGCCTACCACCAGCTTTCCGCTCTGGGCTGAGGAGAGGCCTGAGAACTGGCTGTCCAGCTCATTGATGATATCCATGATTCTGGTGCCTGCGCTGATAAAGACCTCGCCTTCAGGGGTCAGCTTCAGCCTGCCCTTTACCCTGGTGAACAGGGTGACTCCCAGCTCGGCCTCAACCCTTTTTAAGGCCTGGCTGAGAGAGGGCTGGGCGATATAGAGCTTCTGGCAGGCCTTGGTGATGCTCCCCTCTTCCATAATTGTCAGTATATATTCGATCTCTCTGATGTTTAAGTTCATGCTTTCGGCCCTCTTTGGTGTTTTGCGGAATATTAACATAAGTTTAAGATATTACAAAAGGATTGTCAAGTTATCCAAAACCAATAGTTTTTTTGAATAATTTATATCAGTTATACGTATTGGATTTGTGACTTTGTTCTAACTATAATGAAAATATAAAATCTAATGCGAGGAAAAATGTATGAAGACTGTTTCCGAAAAGATAGCGGAGTTTGCACTGGAACAGACCATGGAGACCATCCCCATCAATGTGGCGGGTTATGGAAAATTGCTGTTGATGGACACCTTTGGCGTGGCCATGGCCAACCTGGAAGCGGAGCACGCCCAGGCCATACGCCGGGTTGTGGCAGAGGTTCAGAGCCGGCCGGACAGCACTCTGTGGGGCTCCCCGGACAAGGTTCAGGCAAGGGATGCAGTGCTCTATAATGCGGGCCTGATCCATGGCTCGGACTATGACGACACCCATGTGGGCGGTATCGTACATCCCAGCGCCGCAGTGGTGAGCACAGCGGTCTGTGTGGGCGAGATGACCGGGGCTTCGGGGAAAGAGATATATGAATCCATCATTGTCGGATGGGAGATCATCATCCGCCTGGCGCTGGCCGCCAAGGGACGTTTCCACGATGTGGGCTACCACGGCACTGGTATTGTCTCATCCTTTGCCGCGGCCTGTGTGGCCGGCCGGCTGCTGGGAGTTCAGAAGGAAGTCCTGGTGAATGCAATGGGAATCTGCGGCAGCCAGGCAGCCGGACTCCAGGAGTTCTTAAGGGATGGGACCTGGGTGAAGAAGCTTCATCCAGGCTGGGCGGCCCACAGCGCTGTCTACGCGGTAAGGCTGGCCATGGCGGGATTCACCG
The DNA here is from genome assembly GCA_900551225.1 of uncultured Clostridium sp. Classification (GTDB taxonomy): domain Bacteria; phylum Bacillota; class Clostridia; order Lachnospirales; family Lachnospiraceae; genus Enterocloster. The sequence goes on along the minus strand of URUZ01000234.1, from coordinate 6,989 downwards.
GGTCCCCCAGGGTGTTTGAGGGGGATTTCGGGATGTGGATGACCCATTGCGGTGGGGTGGATGGCCTGGAGGTCATGGACGACCTGGGCAAGGTGTGGCACACCACGGAGGTCACCTTTAAGATGTATCCTGTCTGCCATATGACCCACTCTTTTATCGACTGCCTGCTGGAAGCCAGGGAGCAGCTGGAGATAAAGCCTTGTGATATCGAGTCCATCCAATGCCGCATCGAGGAGCGCTGCTATCACATCGTATGTGAGCCGGAGGCGGCTAAGAAGAATCCGGATACAGATTATATGATGCGGTTCAGCCTTCCCTATGTGGCAGCAGCGGCCATGGTCAAGGGCAAGGTAAGCCCCTGGGAGATCGATATGGGCCTGGCCCGGGACTCCCAGATCCAGGAGCTGATGAACAAGGTGGAGTGCGTTGCGGATGACAGCAAGCGCAATCCGGGATTCTTCCCGGGTTGGGTGAAAATCCGGCTGAAAAACGGGAAAGAGTATATCCGCGACCAGAGATGGGAGAAGGGGACCCCAGACAACCCGGCAGATCTGGACGCGGTGATGGCAAAGTTCAACAACAATCTGGAACATTTCTACAGCAGCAGCCAGATACAGGAGCTGGCGGAGGTGATCCAGCGGATCGAGCAGCTGGACTCCGCTGAGCCGCTGCTGGAACGGTTGAGGGTGACACAATAATATCGCACGTAACCGCCTAAAAGACAGGCGCTAAGTGCTCATAACGAGCCACTGCACTAAGTTCGTGAGGGACCTCACTAAGTGCCAGTGACATGTATCGCACGTAACCGCCTAAAGGACAGGCGCTAAGTGCTCATAACAAGGAGGATAGTTTCATGGGACAGACATTGGTGGAGAAGATATTGAGTGAGAAGATGAAACGGCCTGTACACGCAGGGGAGACCATTGTGGTGGATGTGGATTTCGCGGCCCTGCACGATGGATCAGGCCCGCTGCTGGTGCGGCTGATGAATGAGAGGGGATACCAGAACGAGCCGGTATTTGATTCTGAAAGGGTGCTCTTTGCCAACGAATTCGGGCCGGTGCCCACCAGGGAGGTGGCCAATGAGCACGCACTGACCAGGGAGTACGCCTGCAGGCACAACTGCCACTGGGAGGAGGGCGGCACGGGACATGTGCATGCCCATGTGTACGAGGATTATTTAAAATGCGGGTCCGTCTGCATTGTGGGAGATTCCCACACCACGGTTCATGGGGCCTTTGGTGCATTTGCAACGGGCTGCGGCTCCACGGACATGGTGGCGGTGACCAGGTATGGAAAGACCTGGATTAAGGTGCCGGAGACATTCCGGGTCAACGTAAACGGCGCCCTTCCAAGGGGGGTATATGCCAAGGATATCATGCTGAAGCTGGCCGGTATCATCGGAGCGGACCAGGCCATCTACAAGTCTCTGGAGTTCAGGGGCGACACCATCAGCTCTCTGAGCATGGAGGGCCGGCTGACCATCACCAGCATGGGCGTCGACGTGGGAGCCAAGACGGCCATTATGGAGACAGATGAGCACACCAGGCAGTTTATGGCCCGGTTTGGGAGGGAACAGGACTACAGGGAGATCCGCGGGGACGAGGAGGCCGATTACGAGCGGGTGATCAATATTGATGCCACAGCCTTGGAACCCATGGTATCCAAGCCCCACTATGTGGAAAATGTAGACCTTGCCAAAAACTGTTCGGACCAGAAGGTGAACATGGTATTTATCGGAAGCTGTACCAATGGCCGCACCGAGGATCTGCACGTGGCTGCGGAAATTCTCAGAGGCAAAAAGGTGGCTAAGGGCCTGCGGCTGCTGGTGATCCCCAATTCCTCCAACGTTTACAAGGAATGTATGAGGGACGGCACACTGCTGGCCCTGGCGGAGGCAGGCGCAATGATCGAGGCTCCCAACTGCGGTCCCTGCATGGGCGTCCATCAGGGGATACCAGGGGACAATGAGGTGGTGGTGGCCACCCAGAACCGCAATTTCAAGGGCAGGATGGGCAATCCCACGGCAAGCATTTACCTGTCCAGCCCCGCAACGGCTGCGGCTACGGCACTGAGGGGGTATATTACTGATCCCAGAGAAGTTATGTAAATTGATTGGAGAGGTGGATAATGATTAGAGATAAGATTCAGGGAAAAGCATGGAAGTTCGGCAGCAATGTCAGCACAGATTCAATCGCACCGGGGCGTCTGATCTCCCTGAGAGCGAACCCGGGAGAATATGCCAAGCACGTGCTGGAGGATGCCAGGCCGGAATTCGTAAAAGGCGTGCAGACAGATGATTTTATTGTGGCGGACCGCAACTTCGGCTGCGGCTCCAGCAGGGAGATCGCGCCGTTAATTATCAAGGAGGCTGGCGTGGGCGCAGTGCTGGCGAGGAGCTTTGGGCGGATATTCTACAGGAATGCCATCAACAACGGCATGCTGCTGATCGAGTGCGACACAGACCGGATAGACGAGGGGGACAGGCTGACAGTGGATATTGCAGACAGGAAGATTTACAAGGAAAATGATCCTGCATTTGTAATGGAATTCAACCTTTCGGACAAGGAGATCAAGATCGTCAGCGAGGGCGGACTTCTCAATTATATTGAAAAGTACGATTCCTTAGACATATAGGAGGGGGCACATGACACAGCTTAGGCAACTGGCCCGGTTCGCAGCGGGATTCAGGCTGGAGGAAGCTCCAGAGGAAGTGGTGAAGGCTGCAAAATATTGTGTGCTGGACAGTGTGGGCGCGGCCCTTGGAGCGGTTAACACCGATGAGATTCCGGCTGTCTGCCGGGAAATCACAAGATGGACCAAAAGCGCGGCGGATTGCCAGGCCCAGGTGTGGGGACAGGGAGTTAAGCTGGATGTATTTCAGGCGCTGCTGCTCAATGGTATAATGGGACATGCACTGGAGATGGATGACGTACATACCGGGTCGAAATCCCATATTGGGGCAGTGGTAGTGGAAACCGCCTGGACCCTGGCTGATGCCATGGGAAAAAGCGGAGCCCAGTTCCTGGAAGCGGTGATCGTGGGATATGAGGTGATGGCCAGGGCAGGCATGGCCATGGATGTGGTGAGCAACCGGAAACGTGGGTGGCATACCACCGGCATCATTGGAACCTTCGGGGCGGCTGCGGCAGCAGGACGCCTTCTGAACCTGAACGGAGAACAGATGGTTTCCGCCTTTGGAATGGCGGGGACCCAGTCCTCAGGCCTGTGGGCTTTCCTGGAGGAGGGGTCCACCTGCAAAAAGCTGCACCCCGCCCGGGCCGCGGTTAACGGCCTGACGGCCGCCATACTGGCCCGGTCCGGGATGACCGGACCGGAGGGAATACTGGATGCGAAGGACGGGGGGCTGTACCGGGCTGTGTCCGATTCCTATGACCTGTCCCTGCTGGCAGAGGGCCTGGGAGAACGGTTTGAGATCCTGAATATCGATAAAAAGCCCTACCCCTGCTGCAGAACCACCCATCATGCCATTGACGGGGCCCTGGCTCTGAGGGACAAAACAGAGCTGGATGATATCTCGCGGATTTTGGTGGAGACTTATGAGATCGGCGTCCTCCAGTGCGGATTCCCGGAATATCCGCAGAGCGCTGTGGAGGCAAAATTCAGCATCCCATATACCGTGGCAGCAGCCCTGGTAAGGGGGCAGGTCTCCCTGGCGGAATTTACAAAGGAAGTGCTGGAAGATCCCCAGGTGCGCAGGATCGCAGGCGTAACCAGCGTGGTGAGCAGCCCGCTGTTTGACCGGAGGTATCCGGCCAGGTGGGGCTGCAGGGTGCGGATCACCTGCAAAAACGGGGATGTTCTGGAACAGCAGATTGACGACATGTCAGGCAGCAGAGCCTGTCCTCTCACAGAGGCACAGGAGCTGGGGAAGTTTAAGGCGCTGGCAGCGGAGGCACTGGACGGCAGAGGAGGTGAACGTCTGGCCGCGCAGATACTGGAGATGGAGAAGCTTGCGCGGCTGCCTGTGATAGGCGATGAGGATTGAAATATACATATGAGAAAGGCGGAATAGACAGGTGGAATATAATTTTGACGAAGTCATTGAACGGAGAGGCACTGAGAGTTCCAAGTGGGACAATGTAGGAGCCAGAGTGGGTAATGCCGCTGCCCTTCCCATGTGGGTTGCGGACATGGATTTTGCCTGCCCGCAGCCCGTGGTGGACGCGGTGATCCGCCGGGCACAGCACCCGGTCTACGGATATACATATATCGTTCCGGAATTTTACAGTTCCACTATCCGGTGGATTAAACGGCAGCATGGCTGGGATCTGAAAAAAGACTGGATTGTGTTTGCCACAGGAGTGGTTCCCGTGATGAATACCATGATTCAGGAATTCACCCAGGAGGGGGATGAGATCATCATACAGCAGCCTGTGTACCATCCCTTTGGGCATGCGGTTCATGACAATAACCGTGTGCTGAGCAACAATGAGCTGATTTACCGGGACGGGCGCTACACCATTGATTTTGAGGACCTGGAGAGGCGGGCAGCCAGCCCCAAGGCAAAGCTGATGATTATCTGCAACCCCCACAATCCGGTGGGAAGGGTGTGGAGCCGGCAGGAGCTGGAACAGATGGCGGACATCTGCGTGAGGCACAAGGTGCTGATGGTTGTGGACGAGATCCACTCTGATCTGATCCTGAAGGGCAGCCACATCCCGCTGGCATCCCTGAGGGAGGAGTATGCCATGAACAGCGTGACCTGCTATGCCCCGTCCAAGACCTTTAACTGCGCGGGTCTGCGTGGGTCGGGCCTGGTGGTGCCGAATCCTGAGATCAGGAACCGCCTGGAGAACCGGTTTAAGAGGAACCGCAGCATCCAGCAGAGCGTGTTCGCCCTGCCGGCCTATGTGGCGTCCTACACAGAATGCGATGATTATCTGGAACAGCTGCTGGAGTATCTGAAGGGAAATGTTGAATATCTGGAAAATTTCCTGAAGGCCCGCATGCCTTTGATCCATCTGGTAAAGCCGGAGGCCACGTACCTGATGTGGCTGGACTGCCATGAGCTGGGCTTCACACCGGATGAGCTGGCCGATTTCTTTATTAACAAGAGCCTGGTGGCAGTCAGCAGAGGAGACGGGTTCGGGGCTTCGGGCGGACAGTTTGTGCGTCTGAATATCGGCTGTCCCAGGAGGACTTTGAAACAGGGGTTGATGCAGGTGTTGGAACAATACAATTTAATTAACGGGAGGTAGTATGATGAGAAAATGGACAAAATGGACGGCCGTACTGGCGGCAATGGCAATGCTGACCGCATGTTCAGGCGGAACCAAGACTTCGGCTCCGGCGGACACCACACAGGCTGCTGCACAGCAGGCTGAGGCCAATACTGAGGAAAAGGCAGGCGAAACAGCTGGCGAGGAGAAGCAGGCTTCCTCTGACATGGCATTTCCTGAGAAAGATATTAAGATTATCGTGCCCTTTGCAGCAGGCGGAGGCACGGACAACATGGCCAGAATTTTTGCGGCGTCCGCGGGCAAGGATTATTTCAATGGCCATCAGCTGGTGATTGAGAATATGGGCGGCGGCGGAGCTGTGATCGGCCAGACATATGTGGCCAAGGAAGCCAAGGCGGACGGATACACGGTGATGGTTTATACCTCATCTGCCATCAACAATACCTATTTGAAGGACATTTCCTACAGCTACACGGATTTTAAGCCCCTGGTGGGCTGCAACCCCGATGCAGAGCTGATCGCCGTACCCAAGGATTCCCCTTTTAATTCCCTGGAAGAGCTGTTTACATATGCCAAGGACAATGTGGTGACCATCAGCACGCCCGGACATTCCTCCGGCCATCACATCCGTGCTCTGAACATTGCAAAACAGATGGGGCTGCAGTTTGAGTACATTCACAATGATTCCGCAGCAATGCAGCTGTCCCAGCTCATGGGCGGACACTGTGACGTTGCATTTCTGACAGTGTCGGAGGGTTCAGGCACCATTATTGACGGGCAGGCCAAGGGACTTGGAGTCATGGCTGAGGAGCGGGTTGAGTCCATCCCGGACGTGCCCACCTTCCAGGAGCAGGGGTATGACGGCTGGGTAGACGGCGCCGACAGAGGATTTGCCTGCAGCAAGGATGTCCCGGATGATGTGTACCAGTATCTCTGTGACCAGTTCCTTCAGATCGCCGAGAGCGAGGAATTCAATACCAAGATGAAACAGGCGGACATGATTCCCGCAGCCAAGAGCGCGGCTGAGTACCAGAAATATATTGATAAAACAGCAGAGACACTGGAGGCGCTGGCACCGGAGCTTAAGTCCGGCAAATAATATTGGAGGGACGAACTTTGGATAAAAAGAAATTGAGCGTTCTGGCCATGCCTGTTTTCTTCCTGCTGCTTGGAATCTATATCATTGTGTCCTCAAACGCCATGAGCACCTCTGAGGGAACATTTCCCAGTATGGTGGGCTGGCTGACTGTGCTGGTGTCTGTGGTGCAGCTGTACAATGATATCCGCAGGAAAGACTGCAAAAATGTATTTGCAAATTCCAATATGCTGAAGGTAGTTGAGGCCGCGGCAATCCTATTTGCCTATGTCCTGCTATTGGAAAAAATTGGGTATATTGTGGATACAATTCTGCTGGCCGCGGTGACCATGTGGTTCTTAAACTATAAAAATGTAAAGGCGATCCTGATATCTTCCATTGGGTTCACGCTGATTGTATATGGTATTTTTAAGATACTGCTGAAAGTTCCGCTGCCCACATCAATTCTGAATCTGTAGACGGGAGGAGAAGTAAATGTCAGGTATTTTAATCGGATTGCAGCAATTTGCAAATCCTCTTGTTTTAATGTCCCTGTTGGGCGGGACACTGCTGGGACTGACTGTGGGGGCCCTGCCCGGACTCAATGACAGTATCACCATAGCGGTCCTTATCCCGGTGACTTTTGGGATGGACCCCCACGTGGCCTTGGCGCTGCTGGTGGGAATCTATGTGGCCTCGGCCTGCGGCGG
>URUZ01000233.1 GCA_900551225.1 uncultured Clostridium sp. | reverse complement strand
GGAGACCACGGTTCTGCCGCAGACCTCAGGCCCTGCCGCAGGAGCGGAGGCAGCTCTGGAAGTGCTGATTGTGGACACAGACCCACAGATGTATACATATGACCAGATGGTACTTGATCTGGAACACATGAATTCGCAGTATCCGGATCTGGCGGATCTGGATTCCATCGGTGATACACCGGACGGAAGGAAAATCTGGCATCTGGTAATCGGCAATCAGGCGGCCGGCCGGCATGTGCTGGTCACCGCCTCCATCCACGCCAGGGAGTACATAACCACGCAGCTGGTGATGAAGCAGACATCGGAGTTCCTGAAGCGGGCCAATAATTATGAGTCGGTTCTGGAGAATACGGCCATCCATGTGGTACCTATGATCAACCCTGACGGCGTGTCCATCAGCCAGCTTGGGCTGGAGGGCTGTCTGCAGGAAGAGACCAGGCAGCGTGTGCTGGAGATCGGAGCAATGGATGGCGCATCGGATTGGAACAGCTATCTGCGCCGCTGGAAATCCAATGCCCAGGGGGTTGACTTAAACAGGAACTTCGACGCCCTGTGGGAACAGTACAGTGACGGACTGGGGCGTCCCAGTGCAGACCACTATAAGGGGACGGCCATTGGCTGTGCGCCTGAAGCCGCTGCCCTGATCCGGCTGACAGAGGGCTACCCCTTTGACCGCACTATCAGTTACCACACCCAGGGAGGCGTGATCTACTGGTATTTTGGGCAGAGCGGCGATTTGAAGGCGGACACAGAAGCATTTGCGAAGCGGGTGTCTGAAGTAACCGGATATCCGATGGATGCCAATTATGAGAACCTGGACCCTGCCGGCTACAAGGATTGGGCTATTCATAAAAAAGGAATTCCAAGCCTTACCATTGAGGTGGGACATGACACATCGCCGGTGCCGCCGGACCAGTTCACTGCCATATGGCAGGCGAACAAGTGTGTGTGGGACGTAATGCTGGAACAGTGAAAGAAATGATCCTAGGAGGAATAGTGTGAGAAGTATAAATAGTTTGATGTATATGATGAATTACGGAGATCCCTTCGGTATGATGGGAGCGCTTCGCGGAGTGATGGTGTTTCTCTCTGTGATTGCAATCGTCCTGGGTCTGGCCCAGCTGCTGTGGGGCTATAAGCTGCTGCGGTTTTGGATTGCGGTTCAGGGGTTTGGAATCGGCGGAGTAATCGGCAGCCTGATTGCAATATTTGTGTTCTTCAGGTCACGCGGCAGCGTCGGCATGGTGATGGGACTAATTTTGATTCTGGTCTGCGCGGTTTTGGGCGCATTTCTGGCTTACATGCTCTATAAGGTGGGGGTATTCCTGCAGTGCTTTGCCTGCGGCTTCCTGGTGGCCCTGGTGCTGTTCGGCGTACTGTTCCATTCCATGGGCTTTGCCACGGTACTGGGCTTTATGGCAGGCGTTGCCCTGGGTGTCCTGGGTGTATTCCTCACAAAACCCATGTTTATCATCACCACCTCTGTCACAGGAGGCCTGAACTGCGGAATGGCCCTGGGGACCATATTCGGCAATCCGGTTATTGGTTTTGTGCTGGCCCTGGGACTGATTGGCCTGGGACTGTGGTATCAGATTACCCACAATAACGGCCTTTTCGAGGTTCCGGGGGAGGGGATTCCCGGTGTGAAGAAAATCATGGCCGCCGGAACCGTGGACGGCGCAGCGGCCGGCACGGTGAATGGCGGAACCGGCGGTATGCCGGTAGGTGCTGCTTCAGGACCGGCCGGGCTGCCGTCCTCCATGCAGCTGCCTCCCATTACATGGAGGCTGCAGTGGGTCCTGATCTGTGTGGGAATTTCAGCTGCGGCAACCTTTGTCCTGGTATTATTCCGCAGCCGCTATGGCGTGTTCCTGGAACCGGGCAGAAAATTTTTCAGCAGCATACTCTGGGCCGTGGCAGTAACAGGGGCTGCGGGTTACATCTGGCGCGGCAATTTCAGCCGGGAGAGCGGCAGCGTTGAGAAGGACCAGCTTCTTGGAATCGCCGTTACGGCAGTGCCAACCATCATTGTGTGTATGGTGCTGTGGCAGATCTATTTTACACCCTCATTGTACCGCATGGTTGGATTCAGAGGCGTTTTTCTGGGCTTTCTGTTTGCGCTGAAGCGCACGCTGTTATATCTTGTTCCTGTTCTGACTCTGGGAATTCTGTGGAAACAGAAGGTTCCCACACCTCTGTTGTACCGGCCTGAAAAAGAGGACATCAACAGAATGACCATGGGCGCGGCGGTTGTGGGCGGCGCAATGGTGGGCATCCATGTGCTTTCTTTGCTGGGCAGTATGCTGTTCATGCATGGCCGTTTCAGCTTCCGCACTGTGTTTTATCTGTTCTGTTACGTGGTGGGAGATGTGGTAACCGCTGCGGCCATGACTTATGTGTGGGGACGTCAGGGCATTTACACTGACACGGAGGAGGATAAGGTTCCTGTATCGCCCGCTGCGGCTGGGGCTGTGCCGGCGGGGCAGGGCGCAGCTGCGAAGGCTTCGCCTCTCCTGGGCGTGCCTGCAGTAAATACAGGTTCTGCCAATCCGGCTCAGCAGCCGATTCAGACCTCTAAATTCCGCAGAAAAATCACTGCGGGGATGGTGAAGGCGGAGAATACCCATGAATACTGGAGAGAGGGCGCGCCTTTGGCCCTGACACAGATGACGCTGACCGAGCAGGCCGGGCAGTTGTCCCTTACCCTGGGACTTCAGAATCTTGGCCAGGGGATTGTCAATGCGATCTATGTGGATATTGACTGTTATAATGTGCTGAAGGAGAGGGTGGCCCAGTTAAAGGATGTCAGCTTCCTGGATCTGAAGGTGGGCAGGGGGAACATATTCTTCAACAGTATTCCTGTGCAGATTCCGGATGCAACAGTGCGCCAGTGTGATATCTGCCTGCGCCATGTGGTGTTCGCGGATGAGGCCATCTGGAACGGAGATGAGGGACAGTTCCTTGAGAAACTGGAACCTCAGAAATATCTGGCGGGAGAGGATGGAATGAAGCCGGAGCTGGCGGATGAGTTCTGCCGGATTATGGCAGGCAACCGCGGTAAGGGCCTGGCGGACATGAAGCGTCTGTATCTTTACACTCCTGAACAGCGGGAAGGGTACTGGTACTGCAGCTGCGGCCAGATCAATCTCAGCGGGGAGGACATCTGCAGCGCCTGCGGCATCGACAGGGACGAGATGTTTGCCATGCTGTCTCCGGAGTTTTTAACCCAGGTCCGTGCAGACCGGCTGGAGGAGGAGCGCCAGCGTATGGAGGAAGAAGCGCGGCTGAAGGCAGAGCGCATCGCTGAGAGGAACCGCAAGATCGAGGAGACCAAGGCCGCGGCCAGGAAGAAGGCCCAGGAGCTGGTCAGCCATGGAAAGAACTGCTATGAAAAGGGAAGTGAAAAGGTTCAGGGATATGTGAGCGGCATCGGCGCAGCCAAGGACAACAAGGCTGAGACAAAAGCGCCAGGATCTGCACAGATCTGCCCCAACTGCAAAACAGTCTGCCAGCCGGGCAATCTGTTCTGCATCAGCTGCGGCACGCCTCTTACCCAGCCGGAGGCCGGAGTATCCCAGCCTGTGTCTGAAGCCGGAGTACCCCAGCCCCTACACGAACAAACAGCGGGCCAGCCGGCGCCGGAGACCGGATTGAACCAGTCCGTGATCATGAGTGAAGTGCCCCAGCCTATGGCAGAGACCGGATTGAACCAGTCCGTGATCATGGGTGAAGTGCCCCAGCCTATGGCGGAGACCGGGGTGACCCAATCCGTGCCCGTCAGTGAAGTGCCCCAGCCTGTGCCGGGAGCCGGTATAGCCCAGCCCATACACGAGCCGGCAGCAGGCCAGTCAGCGCCCCTGCCCCCAGTCCGGCAGAAGCCCTGCCCATCCTGCAAAGCCATGTGCGGCGCGGATGATGTATTCTGCATAAACTGCGGAGCCAGGCTGCAGCAGGAGGCGCCTCAGAAGAAGATCTGCCCCAACTGCAGCAGGGAGAATAAGGCCACGGCCAAGTTCTGCATCGGCTGCGGGACCAAGCTGGGAGAATAGGAAAAGTAAAAATCAGGCTGCACCCAGGACCGCTATACGCAGTCCAGGTGCAGCCTGATATTCTTCCGGTCAATATCCAGCAGGCCTTCATTTTTCATATGTTTCAGTTCACGGGTCATGGCACTGCGGTCAATGGACAGATAGTCGGCCAGATCCACCATGGTGAAGGGCAGCTTAAAGGAGGTGCTGTTCTCCCTGCCGGCTATCTGGAGAAAGAAGCAGATCAGCTTTTCACGGATGGTCCGCTGGGAGAGTACCTCCACACGGGCGCTTAAGCTCATGGCCTTCTCGGAGATCAGATTCAGCATGTTCTGGATCAGCTGGTGATGGTAGGAACAGGCCTTGATGCAGGGCTGGCTGATGCCGTCGTAGTTGATGAACAGCACATCGCAGGGCTGGTCGCAGACCACGGAGACGCCGTTTATGGGATTCTTCTGGTAGGACATCAGATGACCGAAGATGTCCTGTGGTTCCAGGCGCTCCAGGATGGTTCTGGCGCCGTTGATCTCATAGCGCACCACCAGAGCTTCCCCCTTCCCCAGAATTCCGATGCTGCGGAAATCGCCATCATAAGTGCAGATTGTCTCCCCGCTTAAAAAATGTTTCTCTCTGGCGCTTAGACAGGACATAAGGTGTTTATACTCATCAAGAGAGATGTTGTAGAATAATTTTTTTTGAAAATATTCCGTCATGTACCTTTCGCCTCCTATTTTTATGTGTTATGATATGGAACGGAAGATCATCTTTATCATATCTTATTTTTGTTGCAATTGCAACAGTAAACCGAGGCGGAATTTGTTAATATTAGGACGATCGGGAAATACCGGCTTTTGCGGCCAGGACAGAACAGCAGATACAGTCGAAGGAGGACATGGAAAAATGAAAGCAGTACAGATTAGAGAAGGTATTTATTGGGTTGGAGCGCTTGACTGGCATATCCGCAATTTCCACGGATATACCACGGGCAGAGGCGCCACCTATAACGCGTATCTGATCATAGATGAGAAGATCACACTGATTGACACGGTGAAGGGGCCATTTGCCCAGGAGCTGCTGGAGCGGATCTCCGATGTGATCGATCCGGCGAAAATCGATTATGTGATTTCCAACCATGTGGAGATGGACCATTCCGGGGCTATCCCCGAGGTGATGGCAGCCTGCCCCAATGCCACCATTATCACCAGCGCCCCCAGCGGCGTCAAGGGCCTGACCGCCCACTACGGCGACCGGGGCTATAAGGCCATGAAGACGGGCGATACACTGAATATCGGTAAACGGAACCTGAATTTTGTAACCACCCCCATGCTGCACTGGCCGGATAATATGGTGACCTACTGCCCGGAAGAGCGGATTCTCTTCTCCAATGACGCCTTTGGACAGCACTATGCCAGCAGCGAGCGTTTTGATGATGAGAGCGATCTCCATGTGGTGATGGAGGAGGCACAGAAGTATTATGCCAATATTGTAATGTGCTATGGCAAACAGGCCGCTTCCGCCTGGAATGTGGTTCATGAGATGGGACTGGATATGATTGCCCCCAGCCACGGCGTGATCTGGAGAAGCCATATCGATGACATCATGGAAGCGTACAAGCGCTGGAGCGCCAATGAGCCGGAGTCAGGGGCAGTGGTGGTGTTCGACAGCATGTGGCATTCCACGGAGGTGATGGCAGGGACAATCGCGGAGGCCTTTGCTAATAAGGGTGTGTCCGTGAAGCTCTATGACATCAAGAATACCCACCGCTCTGAGATTGTCCCCGAAATTCTGGACCGCAAATATATTGCGGTTGGTTCTCCCACCATCAACAATCAGATGATGCCGGAGATTGCCGCATTTTTATGCTATCTGAAGGGATTGTCCCCCAAGAACCGGAAGGCCTTTGCCTTCGGCTCCTACGGATGGGGCGGCCAGAGTATTGCCCAGGTGGAAGAAGAACTGAAAGCCTGCGGTTTTGAGATTTGCCTGGACAAGAACCGGGTTAACTATATTCCAAAGAAAGAGGATCTGAAAGCCATCACGGAACAGGTGGAGAGTCTGTTCGATTAAGGCTGCAGATCCGGTGGCTGTGATATGACAAATGACAGATTTGATCCGCCCGGAACGGAGAGGGCGGAAACAGGGGAACCACAGGAGAATCACCGGCAGATGAAGGAACAGCTGCTCCGTGAAGCGCAGATCGAAATTCAGCAGATGAAGGAGGCCGCCATGGAAGAGATTCAGTCTTCCACGGCGGCCTACGTCCATTTTCAGGTGCAGCAGGCAGTGGAGGCGGAGCGGGTCAGGTTCATTGCTGAGGAGCAGAACAGGGCATGGCTGGCTGAGCAGAACAGGATCTGCCTGGCCAGGGAACAGTCGCGGCAGTTCTCCAGGCTGGGACTGACCCTGTTTGCGTTTATGGGGGTCACCCTGGCTGTGCAGCTGGCGCTGGTTGCCGTGACAGCGCTGTGGGAGGCAGTGGGAGGCAGGGAGATTGATCTGGACAATCCGGTAATCCTGCAGTTATTCTCCGCTGTCCCGATGTATCTGGTGGCATTTCCCGTGACAGCGGCCCTGATGCAGCTGATTCCCAAGAGAGGGCGTACAGGCAGGGAGCGCTGGGGCAGTGTGCCGCTGCTGGCCTGTATTGTCATCAGCATTGGTATGGGGCTGCTGGGCAATATTATGGGGCGCGTGGTGAACCTGTTCGGCACGCCGGCCGGGGACGTGGAGCAGATTGATGATATGATCCGGGGCGCGGGGATGCTGGTGCACATTGGCATGGTGGTGTTCGCGGCTCCCATTGTGGAGGAGCTGCTGTTCCGCAAGCTGCTGATCGACCGGATCGTGGGCTATGGGGAGGGCGTGGCTGTTCTGACGTCGGGGCTGCTCTTTGGACTGGCCCACGGCAACTTCTCCCAGTTTTTCTTTGCCGCAGGCATCGGCGCCCTGTGGGCCTATGTATATGTGAAGACGGGAAATGTAGGCTACACCATAGCCTTCCACATGCTGTTCAACCTGCTGGGCGGGATGGTCGCCGTGGAGCTGAGCAAAGGGGCTATGGAGATCTATGATCCGGCCGGGCTGGCGGCCCGCATGGAGCTGTTCTTCGGCGTGGATTTCGGGCCGGTGTTCGCCGTAATGTGCGCGATTCTGATTCTGCTCTACCTGCTGTTCACATTTGCATGTATGCTGGGCGGGGCGGCCATACTGATCGTATACCGCAAACGCATCCGGTTTGGTCCCGGAGAGCGGCCCATTGCCTGGGGGCGGCGTTTTCACACAGTGGTGTTCAATGTGGGCATGATCCTGTATCTGGCGTTTTGCGGCTGGCTGTTCTGGCTCTCGTTTTAGGAACCGCAGAAATGTTATGGCTCCTATAGAAATAAGATATTTGACGAAAAATGCGTCCGGAGTTATACTTTCTCTGACTAACTAAGTGAAGGCAGAGGAAAATGCAATGGATTTTAACAATTTATTTGAGATGCAGGGAATGCTGTTCTCCCTGATGATACTGGGACTGCTTCTGAAGAAGCGGGGCCTGATAACAGCGGGGAATAAGGAGCTTCTGACGGATCTCGTTATCAATGTGACGCTGCCCTGCAGCATTGTGAAGTCCTTCCAGATGGATTTCAGCAGGGAGATTTTAAACAGCTGCATGGTGATATTTCTGGTGGCGATCGGGATACAGGCGGGGTCCTATGTGCTCAGCTACATACTGTACCGGGGCGTGGATACAAAGCACAGGAAGGTGCTGCAGTATGCCACCATCTGCTCTAATGCGGGAATACTGGGCAATCCTATTGCGGAGGGGATCTACGGGGCGCTGGGGCTGTTGTACGCATCCATCTATCTGATTCCCCAGCGGACCTTTATGTGGTCCCTGGGCCTTACCTATTTCACGGAGTGCCCGGACAGGAAGTCCCTGGTGAAAAAGGTGGGCACCCATCCGTGTATCATCGCTGTGGCCGTGGGCCTGTTTCTCATGATATTCCAGCTGAAGCTGCCAGGATTCGTGAACCAGACGGTTAAGACCCTGGCCGGCGCCAACACGGGCCTGTCCATGCTGTTTATCGGAAGTATCCTGGCCGGTGTGAGCCTTAAGTCCCTCTGGAATAAGCTGACCGTGTATTACGCGTTTATCCGCCTCTTCCTGGTTCCTTTTCTGGTGTGGGCAGTATGTTATGCCCTGGGGCTGGACGGGCTGGTGACCGGCGTCTCCGTGGTCTTAGCGGGCATGCCTGCGGCCAGCGTGACGGCTATCCTGGCGGCAAAATACAACTGCGATGAGGTGTTTGCCACCAAATGTGTGGTGTCGTCCACCCTGCTGTCTATGGTGACGGTGCCGCTGTGGTGCATTTTCCTGGCTTAGAGCGTGTTTGGGTATACTTAGATATATAGGAGGCGATCATGGATTTTCGGGAACTGGTATATGTGGTGGCAGTGGCAGACTGCCGGAGTATCACGGCTGCGTCGCGGAAGCTGTACATTTCCCAGCCCTCTTTGAGCCAGATTATATCCCGGATTGAGAAGGAGGAGGGGGTCAGGCTGTTCGACCGCTCCATGTCCCCGCTGTCTATGACCTACGCGGGGGAGAAGTATGTGGAGACTGCGCGGAAGATCCTGTTAATGAAGGACAACCTTAAGCGGGAGCTGAGGGACATCGGCCAGGGCGCCTCGGGCCGCATCAGCCTGGGAATACCGGTGGAGCGGTCCGGCTACATGCTTCCTCCTGTGCTGCCCAGGTTTAAGGAGCGGTATCCGGGCTTCGAGGTGCGCACCAGGGAGGCCAAGTCGGAGCTGCTGCTGGAGTGGCTGCACAAGGGCGAGGTGGATTTTATCATTCTGCCCGGGGAGGCGGACAGCTTCGGCGGGGATGTGGCGGTGGAGCGGATCTATCAGGAGG
>URUZ01000232.1 GCA_900551225.1 uncultured Clostridium sp. | reverse complement strand
AACCAGCCCACCAGGGGCATCGACATCGGAGCCAGCATGTTCCTTCGCAACAAGCTGGTGGAGCTGCGGGACCAGGGGGCGGCGGTGCTGCTGATCTCAGCCGACTTAAGCGAGGTGATGGAGGTCAGCGACCAGCTGATTGTGATGCATAACGGCAATATCGCAGCTTATTTTGAGGACGCCTCCCAGGTGACGGAAGAAGAAATGGGCCTTTATATGCTGGGGGTAAAGAAGATGTCCCCCGAAGATGTGAGGAGGGCTTCTGATGAACGCTAAGAAGAATATTGAAAAACAATTCCAGATCTACAGGACTCTGCTGGCCATCGCCATTGCGCTGGCAGTGGCCTTTGTCTTTATTTTCATCATCAGCGACGACCCTCTGACGTCGATCCGCAGTTTCCTGCTGGGTCCGGTGTCCTCCAAGCGGAAGGTGGGAAACATTATAGAGATGATGACGCCGCTGCTGTTTACCGGCGTGGGCGTCTGCATGATCTTCTCCGCCAACCAGACCAACATGGCGGTGGAGGGCGGGTTTTTCATGGGCGCGGTGATGGCTACGGCCGCCGCTACCATGATCAAACTGCCAGCAGGCCTGCACATGGTGATCTGTCTGCTGGTGGGCGGCCTCACCGGAGCGGTGGTCTGCCTGGTGCCCGCAGGGCTTTTTGTGAAGTTCGGAGCCAAGCCTGTGGTCAGCTCCATCATGGTGAACAACGCCTGCCTGTATTTCGGTCTGGCGATCATCAACCATATACTGAGGGACCCCTCGGCGGGATACATGGCCTCCATGAAGTTCGCTAAGACGGCCAAGATGCCGGAACTCCTGGACGGCACCAATGTCCATCTGGGGATTGTGATCGGCCTGGCAGTGGTGGTGGGCGGATACTTGTATTTATATAGAAGCAAGGGCGGATATGAGATCCGCACCATTGGCAAGAATACGGAGTTTGCCCGCTACTCGGGGATGCATGTGAACCATGTGATCTTAAAGGCTCAGCTGATCGGCGGCTTCCTGGCCGGCCTGGGCGGAGCGGTGGAGGTTCTGGGCATGTACAACCGGTTCCAGTATCAGAGCCTGACCAACCACGGCTTTGACGGGATCATGATCGGTATCATGGCGGGCTACAACCCCAGGCTGATCCCTGTGACAGCTCTGTTTCTGGCTTATATCCGGGTGGGAGCGGACGCCATGCAGCGGACCAGCGACGTGCCCATTGAGCTGGTGTCCATTATCACGGCAATCATTGTCATGCTGATTGTGGCGGAGCGTTTCCTGTATAAGACAAAACACAAACGCATGGTGGCGGCCGCAAAAGAAGAAGCGGCGAAGAAGGAGGCGGCATAGTATGGATAAGATTTTATCGGCAATATTTTCAACGTCATTTGCATTTTCCATTATCCGCGTGTCCACGCCGCTCATTTTCGGGGCCATGGCGGCTCTGGTGTGCAACAGGGGCGGAATGCTCCACATTGCATTTGAGGGCGTGATGCTGACCGCGGCTTTCTGCGGAATGCTGGGCAGTGCCCTGTCACAGAGCGTGGCGGTGGGACTGGTCTGCGCCATTTTGGGAGGGATGCTGATCTCCATGCTGCTGGGGTATTTCCACCTGGTGCTGAATTCCGACCGGACGCTGACGGGCATCGCCCTGAATACCTTTGCCTCGGCGGGGACCATCTTCGCCCTGTACATGCTGGTCCAGGACAAGGGCGTGTCCAACTCCCTGCCCAGTCTGACGGTCCCCATGGTGCAGATCCCGTTCATCAAGGACATTCCTGTGCTGGGCCCCATCATTTCCGGGCATAATATACTGACCTATGTGGCCTTCCTGGTGGTGGTGGGCGTGTATTACCTGATCTTTAGGACACCGCTGGGGCTGCGGATCCGCACAGTGGGCGAGAACCCGGATGCGGCGGCCTCTGTGGGCATCAGCGTCAACAAGATCCGGTTTATCACGCTTGCGATCAGCGCGGTGATTGCCTCCCTGGGCGGGGCCTACATGTCCATGGGCTATCTGTCCTGGTTCGCCAGGGACATGGTGGCGGGCAGGGGCTTTATGAGCATTGCGGCCCAGAACCTGGGCGGAGCGCTGCCGATCCCCACCCTGCTGGCCTCCCTTGGCTTCGGCGCGGTCAACGCTCTGGCCAATGTGCTGCAGACTCTGAACATGCCCTCTGAGATCATCCAGTCGGTGCCCTATGTGGCCACCCTGTTCGGGCTTGGGATCTTCGGCTACGCCGGTAAGCGCGGCGAGTTAAAGAAGCAGAAGGCCATGATCATGAAGCTGGAAAATGATTCCGCAGGCGGGGTGTAAGCCATGATCCTGAACAGATGTAATTTCTTTTCCAAGACACTGAAAAGCCATGTGGACGTCAATGTGCTGCTGCCCTCCATGGCGGACAATGACTGCCTCTATCACAGCCTTCCCAGGATCTACGAGCAGAAGACCATGAAGGCCCTGTATCTTCTTCACGGGGCCTTGGAGGACTGCTCCTCCTGGCTGCGGAACACCTGCGTGGAGCGGTACGCCCAGGAGCATCAGATTGCGGTGATCATGCCGTCGGGCCAGAACGGTTTTTACTCCAACGCACTGTACGGTCTGGACTATTTTGACTTTATCACTGAGGAACTGCCGCGGATGGTGGAGTACGCATTTCCGGTTTCCTTGGAGAGGGAGGACCGGTATATTGCCGGGGCCTCCATGGGAGGCTTCGGAGCTGCCAAATGCGCCCTCCGGAGGCCGGACCTCTACCAGGCCTGCGGCGTATTCTCCGGAGCGCTGGCTCCCTGGGAACTGGAACCGCGGATGGTGGAACAGGGCTTTGACTTCTTCCGCTACGACCTGATCTTCGGAGGAGCGGACAAGGTGAAGGGCAGCAGGGACGACCTGTTCCTGCTGGCGGAGGAACTGAAGGAGGAGGACCGCAGGCCGGCAGTCTTCGTGGCCTGCGGCCAGGACGATTCCAACAACTATGATATGAGCCGGCGGTTCTGCAGGCAGCTGTCGGAATGCGGATTTAAAACGGAGTTTATGGGCGGCCCCGGTATTCACGACTGGGATTACTGGGAACGCTGCATCCGGCAATTCCTGGCCTTTATCGCTTAAATAATCGCATTCTCAATTTCATTTCCCCAAAATATATGATATATTGGAAATAATGCCGTACTGGAATCATATGAAAGGAAGTGAAACATATGTACAATAACCAGGCCTCAGACAAAGCCTATAATTATATTGTGGAGAAAATTCAGGAGGGATACTGGAAACCTGGAGATAAGATTGCCACAGAACCCCAGCTCTGCGATGCCATCCAGGTCAGCCGCGTGCCGGTGCGCCAGGCCATCGAGAAGCTGGTGGCCCTGTCTGTATTAAAGAAGATCCAGGGGTCGGGAACCTATGTGGAGCAGCCGGAGAATATGTCGGTGATGAGCGCCCTGGTTTTGGGAAGCACCCTGGAGCAGGAGCTGAGCATCCTGGAATTCAGGAAAATGTTTGACTCCTACAACATTGAGCTGTTTATCAAACGCTGCAGCTACGGAGAGGTGGCGCAGCTGGACGAAAACTATAAGGCCATGGTGCAGGCCAAGGACAGCACCTTCGAATTCCAGCATTTGGACAAGGATTTTCATACGATCATAGCAAATGGCACGAGAAATCCCATGATTATCCAGATCGAGAATCTCTTCACAAGCATCTGGGAAGCCAATCAGAAATCCATGTACCAGAATGTGGGGCCGGAGTCTGCCATCAAGTACCATGGCCTGATGCTCCAGAGCATCAAGGAAAAGAATTCAGAGCTGGCATCCATCTACGCCAGAATGTCAATTGAAGATTCCATCCGCCGCCTCTCCGGCCCTCCGGCGGCGGAATTATGGACAGAAGAGAGGGGCGGAGAGGAAGGATAAGCCTATGACAGGCACCACAACCAGAGAGGATACCTACAGGATTCTCACATCCAGCCAGCTGAACTATCACCAGAAGATCAGCCAGCTGGCCGTCCAGGCGGAAAATACCCTGGAGGTCCTGACAATTCCGGAACAGTTCCGGTATTACTGTGAACAGGGCGGCCTCTGCGACATGAATGAGGGCGCCGCCCCCTACCGCCCGCGCTATGTGATGGCGGATTTTGAACGCTTTATGAAACAGGGCAGTGAATTTCTGAAGATTGAACCGCCTGAAAATCTGGATCAGGCCATATTCGCACTGCTGTCTCTCTATTACCACATCCCCTCCATTACAACCAAGCCGGTATACCTGGGCAATCTGGACGTGCTGCTGGACCCGTTCCTCAAGGGGCTGGGAGACGGCGAGATCAAGGCCAAGCTGAAGCTGTTCTTAAGCTACATCGACAGGACCATTGCAAATGCTTACTGCCACGCGAATCTGGGACCCGGGGATCTGCGGGCCACCAGGCTGATCCTGGAAGTCCAGCGGGAGCTGAAGCTGGAGGTCCCCAATTTCACCTTCAAGTACGATGTGAGCAGGACGCCCGATGATCTGGCAAAGGAGGTGGTGCTGTGCGCCCTGGATTGCTCCAATCCGGCCATTGCCAACCACCAGGCCCACAAGGATACATATGAGGATTACGGGATCTCCAGCTGCTACAATGTGCTGCCTGTGGGGGGCGGCTCCTACATTCTCTCCCGGGTGGTCATCGCCAGGCTGGCCAGGCTGGCCGGCAGCACAGAAGAATTCCTGGGGGAAATACTTCCCGATGCACTGCTTGCACTGGGCCGGTATATGGATGAGCGCATCCGCTTCCTGGTGGAGGAATCGGGATTTTTTGAAAGTTCCTTCTTAATAAAAGAGGGCCTGATCGCCCGGGATCATTTTACCGCAATGTTCGGGGTGGCGGGGCTATGCGACGGCGTCAACTATCTGCTGAGGGACCGGGATCTGCGCTATGGAAGGGACCGGGAGGCGGACGCCCTGGCGGAGCAGATCATGGAGGTAATCTCCGGCTTTGCGGCCTCTTACCCGGCTAAATACTGTGAGGTGTCCGGCGGGCATTATCTGCTCCATGCCCAGGCGGGGCTGGCCACTGACGAGGGAGTTACCTCAGGGGTCCGCATTGTGGTGGGAGATGAGCCTGATAATCTGTTGGACCATCTGCGCCACAGCGCCAGGTTCCACAAGTATTTCCCCACGGGCTGTTCGGATATCTTCCCCTTTGACGTGACGGCGGAGAAGAACCCGGAGGCAGTGCTGGATATCATAAAGGGAGCATTTTCCATTGGTGATAAGTACCTGGCCATCTACAGGGCGGACAGCGACCTGGTGCGGATCACCGGTTACCTGGTCAAACGCAGCGACTTTGAGAGATATGAGCAGGGCCAGGTGATGCTCCAGGACAATGTGTCCAACGGCAGCAGCAATTACCGGCTGAACCGGCTGGACCAGAGAAAGGTAAGGCACAATGCATAAAGCCTGTGTCAACAAGGTGCTACCCTTCAGCCTGGTGGACGGGCCGGGCTGCCGCTGCGCCGTATTTCTCCAGGGCTGCAACATCAGCTGCGCCTACTGCCACAACCCGGAGACCCAGAGGCAGTGCACTCACTGCGGCCTGTGTGTGGGCAGCTGCCCCACCGGCGCCCTTTCCCTGGAAAATGGGCGGGTGCTGTGGCGCCGGGAGGCCTGCAGGGCCTGCGACCGCTGCATCGCGGTGTGCCCCAGCCGCAGTTCCCCCAAAGTACGGCTGATGGACGCCGGGCAGGTGCACGGCCTGATCCGGGAGAGCCTGCCGTTTATCCGGGGTGTCACGGTGTCCGGCGGCGAGTGCATGCTGTATCCGGAATTTTTAAAAGAACTGTTCGCCCTGTGCAGGGCGGATCATCTGACCTGCCTCATTGACTCCAATGGAACCATTGCCTTTGACCGGGAACTGCTGGAGCTGTGTGACGGTGTGATGCTGGATGTCAAGGCATGGGATAGCGGCCGCAGCAGAGCCCTGACCGGCAGCGGAAACGCCCAGGTCCTAAAAAATTTACAAATATTGTCAAATGCCGGAAAGCTGGAGGAGATCCGCATTGTCTGCCTGCCCGGGTATGTGGATGCAGAAGAGGCCATCCGGGGAATCAGCCGTCTCTTGGGGCCGCAGATCAGCGGGTCTGTGCGCCTGAAGCTGATCCGTTTCCGTCCCAATGGGGTAAAAGGAGAGCTGGTCAGCCATCCGGCCACAGAACTGTCCTGGATGGAAGGGCTGCAGATACAAGGGAAATTGGCCGGATTTGGGAATATTATGATAATGTGAAACTATTCAGGGGAACGATGGCAATACTGTCAGAATTGTTCACAAAAATTCTCTTGAAAAAAAATACTTGATGCGATATAATAATGCCATACTAAATGATGTACTTGTAACTTCCTGGGGTGTACGATACTCTTACCAATTTTGAACCTACATTTCGACTCAGGGATTCCAATATTTTTAGACGGATGTCAAGCCTCCTCCGAGTGGAAGGCAGAAGTCTATGTGAGGTTGCCCACCTAGCTTTGCTAGGCGTCAATAAGTAAGAGACGGCACTTTGGGGTTACAGAAGACAAAAAGCAGCGAGCAATCGCTGCTTTTGCTTCTTAGTACAGCATTGCACAAATAACGGTGAATTCAGCACCTGCTATTTACGCAATACTGTACTTGTAGCTTTATAAAATGTATGAGGGTGATATGAAAAACAAAATGATCATGTATACGGCAGGGGGGGGCACTCTTGTCGTTGTCTTAATGGTAATTATCGTGACGATGGAGCCGCCTAAAGACGGAATCAACAGGGCCCAGGCTTTTAAAGCGGCGGCCCTTTTAAGCGCGTCCAGGCAGGAGTGCGAGGAGCACCAGAAGGCGGTGGGGCGGTCCCATTTCTCCGCCAAGGAGCAGGGGAACTGGTTCGTCAAATACATGGACTACCTGTACGACTCCGGGTACTTAAGCGAGGAGCTGACCCCAGCCACCCTGTCCACGGCCCAGGGGCTTCTGACCTACAAGGAGGCCGCCTATCTGGCTGCCAATGCAGGCAGCGGGTTCAAGGCCCAGGTGGGCGTCACCAAACGCAATCAGGACAGCCCGTTTCCCGAGGAAGCGTGGTGGAAGCTGTTTGACAGCATGGCCAAACAGCTGGACCCGGACGGCAAGGTGAAGGATGTGACCGCTGTTCTCTACGGCACCCCCTCCAATCTGGAACAGGCCGCCAGCTGGACGGCTTACACGACAGAGGGGGACTATGGCTTTGAGGGGCTGGCTCTGGACGCTTACATGGACTGCCAGATCCGTTTCCTGGCCAGGGAGGGCGAGATGCTGGTCCTGGTGGAGCTGGTGTCAGAGGAAGTTACATATGAAAATGTCTGGCTCACAGAAGGGACGAAGGATCACTTTAAGGTTTACCTGGGGTCCCTGAGCCGGGAGTTCACCATCAACGGCAAGATGGGCAAGGCCGAAGATCTGGAGAACAATCTGGTAGACCTGGTGATGAGCGGTGGCAAGCTGTCCAAGATCATCATCAAGAAGGACCGGATCAATGGTAAAGTCCTGTCTGTGACAGATACATATATTGAGGTGGAGGGATACGGGCGGCTGGAGATGGCACCTAACTTCCACGTATACAAATTGTACGGGGATTTCAAGATCCTGAGCCTGAAGGACATTCTGGTGGGCTACAACCTGCAGGAGTTCGTGGCGGCCGACGGCAAGCTGTGCGCGGCTTTGGTGGAGCGGGAATTCGATGCCAAGACCATCCGCGTCCTGCTGATGGACGACGGATTCAAGAACCTGACCCACCAGTCTGTGGATCTGACGGTCCACGGCTCCGCTGTGCTGGAGTATGACCTGGAGCCGGGCAAGACCGAAAGCCAGGACCTGGCTGACGGCGACCAGGTGGTGCTGTCGCCCGGAGACAAGCGGCTGGCAGGGGGCCGTCTGGTGATCCGCCCGTCAGCTGATGATGGGATTACAATCAACTCCATCAACCGCAGCTATGGGAATCCCACCTACAGCGGAAGCCTGGAGGTGCGGGAGACAGAGGGCGGACTGGTGCTGGTCAATGACCTGTATCTGGAGGACTACCTGATTAAGGTGGTGCCCAGCGAGATGCCCTCCTCCTATGAGAAAGAAGCGCTGAAGGCCCAGGCAGTGTGCGCCAGAACCTATGCATACCGCCAGATCCGTGGAAATGCCTACAGCCAGTACGGAGCTCACGTGGACGACAGCACCAACTACCAGGTATACAACAATGTGGCCTCAGATGAAAAGACCGAGGCTGCAGTGAAGGAAACCTACGGGAAAATGCTCTTTTACGGCGACCAGGCTGTGGAGGCCTTCTATTATTCCACCTCCTGCGGGCATACCACGGATGGAAGCATCTGGGGCAGCGAGGGAGCGAAGCTCCCCTATCTCCAGGCCGTGGAATTGAGAGACAGGCGGAAAACCCTGGATCTGACGGACAATGGGGCATTTACCGAGTTTATTAAGAATCAGGATGTGCCTTCTTATGACGGAGGATTCGCCATGTACCGGTGGAATACGGTGATTGACGCCGGTATCCTCAGCGGCCAGATCGGCGGTGTGGGCCAGGTGCAGAACCTGACAGTCACAGCCCGCGGTGCAGGCGGCATCGCCAAGGAGGTGCTGGTGGAAGGCTCCGAGGGGTCCGTCACCATCAAGGGCCAGAGCGATATCCGTGCCAAACTTGGCAACCCGGCCCTGGTTATTAATAAGAAGGACGGCAAGACCATGGAGGGCAGTGCAACCCTTCCCAGCGCCTTTATCGCGATTGAGAAGGCGGTGAAGGAGGATGGGGGCATCAGCTTTAAGGTATATGGCGGCGGATTCGGACACGGCGTGGGAATGAGCCAGAATGGAGCCCAGGGGATGGCGAAGGAGGGGAAATCTTATGTGCAGATTTTGGAGTTCTTTTATGAGGGGGCGGAGTTGAGGGAAGAGTAAAGAG
>URUZ01000231.1 GCA_900551225.1 uncultured Clostridium sp. | reverse complement strand
TGATGTCATTGGACACGGTTTTATCCTTCTGCTCCTCCTCCAGCACTTCCCTGGCCAGCGTCAGCTTCAGATTGTGAAATCCCTTAAAGCCGCAGCGGCGGCAGAAGCGCGACACCGTAGCATCACTGGTATTGCTGGCCCTGGCCAGTTCCCCGACTGTCATATCCACCACGGCAGCCTTGTTTTCCATCATATAATCCGCAATCTTCTTCTCCGCCTCAAAGAAGCTGTCATAGGCGGAGCAGATTGCCCCCAGTACACTGCGTGTCTCTTGCATTTCATTATCCGTCCTATTCATGTAAATTTATTTCATGATCTAAATATAGCATAGAACTTCTTAAAATAAAAGGCGTTTTCCGGCATAATTTATAAGACTTTCCAAAATTTGCTTAACTTTTTCTGATGCCCCTTGTATTTAGATTTTAACTGTGCTATAATCCGAAAATGCTAAAGAATTAACACTTTTTTAATAACACTTGTCCCAGTAGGCATCTTCGGCCGGGCCGGTTTTTTTTAGAAGAAAGAGAGAGGATTTTATGAAAGGTATCGTTGCTTTTTTACGCAGATACAGCCATGTGTGGGTTCTGTCCTACGGAATCGTTTATCTGACCTGGTTCTGCTATCTGGAACGTGAAGTAACACGCAATTATCATGTGATGCATGTGGCCCTGGATAATTATATTCCGTTTAATGAGTATTTCATTATTCCATATACGCTGTGGTTTTTCTATGTGGCAGCTGCGATCCTGTACTTTCTGTTTACTAATAAGGAAGATTATTACCGGATCTGTACATTTTTATTCTCAGGCATGACCATCAGCCTGATTATCTGTACGTTTTTCCACAATGGCACGGACTTCCGCCCCTTGCTGGACCCTGACAAGAACGTATTTACCGCCATGGTGGCGCAGCTGTACAAAACGGACACACCGACCAACGTGTTCCCCAGCATACACGTGTACAACTCCATCGGCGTGCATATCGCAGTGATGAAGAGCGAGGCCCTGAAGAAACACCGCCTGATCCGTGTTGGTTCCGGCATCCTGATGATCTCCATCTGCCTGTCCACAGTGTTCTTAAAGCAGCACTCAGTGATCGACGGCGTGGGTTCCATGGTGATGGCTTATGTGATCTACTGGCTGGTATACGGCTACGGCTGGACCGCGGAGGACAAAAAGGTTACTCAGAAGGTTTTGGGATAATATGAACGTGAGCCGCCGGGCGCACTAATAGAGAATGGGCCTGCGCCCTTCCTGATATCAGGAGGTGCAGACCCATTCTTTATGTTTATTTACTCAGTTGAAGCCGTAGAACTTCTGTGTGATCTTGTATCCCGCAATCAGCAGCTTCCTTCCGCCTTTACCCGGCAGGTTGCAGCCCTGGCCCAGAAAACCGGTTCGCAGGCGCAGATACAGGGGCAGATTCTGCTTTTTCAGGTACATCCAGAGTTCCTTTTTCTTCTCCAGATTCTCATCTGTTCCCGACTTGATGGCCAGCACGGATGACACAGTCATCATAATCTCCAGATACTGGGTCATATAACGGCGCAGCTTGCGGCAGCTGATCTTGGTCACATCATAGTATCCCAGCATCAGCTTGGTTACCAGCAGCTGCTGGTCAATCCTTCCGATCATCACCGCCTCATTGACCGACTGGTCCTCTCTTCCGATAAAATAGCGGTAGAAATTCACATCCAGATAATAGATGTGCTTCACATGGGGCAGAGGCTGGTACACGAAAATGTTGTCCACATAAAATGTATGCTTAGGCAGCTCAAGGCCGCACTGGATCAGCAGGCCCGTCCGGTATATCACAGAGTGCATCAGGATATACTGTCCCTTCATGAAGAACTTAACGTCCTTCCAGCTAAAGACTTTATCCCTTGGAAATGCGGTGTAATAGCTCATCACCTTCTTGCGCTTGGCTCCCTGCTTCTCATAGACAAAGTTGGTCACCAGCATATCCAGCGTCTCCCCGCCGTAGACAAAGCGCCGCAGCGTCTCCAGCACCCTGGCGTAGGCTTCCTCATTCACCCAGTCATCGCTGTCCACCACTTTAAAGAAAATGCCTGTGGCATTTTTAAGGCCGGTATTCACAGCCTGGCCATGGCCGCCGTTTTCCTGATGGATGGCTTTACAGATGGTTGGGTATTTCCTGGCATATTCATCCGCAATTTCAGGGGTACGGTCCTTGGTGGAACCATCGTCCACAATGATGATCTCCACTTCCTCCCCGCCTGTCAGCAGAGTCTGGATACAGTGCTCCATATAGCTCTCCGAATTGTAGCACGGAATTGCAACGGATAATAACTTCACGGTTCATCCTCCTGTTATTTAGAAAGCAGAAATCTGCTCTCTGGGTAGTCACAACACTACGGCAATCATAACACATTATGATTTTTTTTACTATAGGGATTTCAATAATTGAATTGCAATTCTTGCCAACTTAACCTATAATAAACTTAATTTCAGAAAATGATGCAGCATTTTCAGATACAATTAAATGAGACAAGCGAGGTAAGGATTATGGCAAAAAAACGCATCGTAATGGCCATCGGCCACAAAGATTTAGGCACCAATCTTCCTGAGCAGAAAGCCGCAGTGGCTAAAACCGCTAAGGTGATTGCAGACTTCATCCAGGAGGGCTGGCAGGTAGCCATCGTCCACAGCAATGCCCCACAGGTGGGTATGATCCACACCGCCATGAACGAATTCGGCAAGCAGCACGACGGGTACAGCAAGGCGCCCATGTCCGTCTGCTCCGCCATGAGCCAGGGCTATATCGGCTATGATATACAGAACGGAATCCGGGCCGAGCTGATCAAACGCGGCCTCTACAAGCCCGTATCCACGGTCCTGACCCAGGTGGCTGTTGATCCCTATGACGAGGCCTTCTACACCCCCGTGAAGGTGGTGGGACGGGTGATGACAAAGGAGGAAGCTGACGAGGAGGAAGCCAAGGGCAACCACACAGCCGCTGTAGAGGGCGGTTACCGCCGGATCGTGGCCTCCCCCCATCCGGTGGCCATCGTGGAAATCGACGCCATCAGGGCCCTTCTGGACGCAGATCAGATCGTTATCGCCTGCGGAGGCGGAGGCATCCCCGTCATGGAACAGGGCTATAACCTGCGCGGAGCCAGCGCCATCATCGAAAAGGACCTGGCAAGCGGCCTTCTGGCCAAAGAGATCGATGCCGACGTTCTTATGATCCTCACCAGTGTGGACAACGTCACCCTGAATTACGGCACTCCCGAGGAGAAGCCCATCTCCTCCATGTCCATCCAGGAAGCCAAGGCCTACATGGAACAGGGCCAATTTGAATTCGCCTCCATGCTCCCCAAGGTATCCGCCTCCGTGGACTTCGTGGAGAACGGCAAGGGACGCAGCGCTGTTATCACCTCCCTGGACAAGGCCAAAGACAGCCTCCGCAGCGAGGCCGGTACTACGATCCGCTAGTCATTTAAAGATCAACTCCTCCGGGGTCCAGCAAGGAAACCGGGGGAGTTTTATTATGGCTTTAGCCCGTTGCGTCCGTTGGAGTTCCTCAGGTGAGGATCGGAGACGTGCGATATCATGGC
This sequence comes from uncultured Clostridium sp., assembly GCA_900551225.1. Classification (GTDB taxonomy): domain Bacteria; phylum Bacillota; class Clostridia; order Lachnospirales; family Lachnospiraceae; genus Enterocloster. The sequence goes on along the minus strand of URUZ01000231.1, from coordinate 5,364 downwards.
CACCTGCCAAACGGGTGGCCATGATTGTCCGCGGTGAGGCGCCCTCTTGGCGCAGGGTTCCTCATTGTATATGGCCTTCCCATCCCACCACAGGGAATTCCAGGTCCGTCACAAAGGTCTCAGCCTCCCTACGGCAGGCAAACATGCCCTGGTGGTCCATCATGATTTTCCTGCATGTTTTCAGGCCGATACTGCTGCTCTCCTTCTGCTCGAAATCCCGCCCCACATAGTTGGTGAACCGGATGGACAGCCTGCCCTCCCTCTGCCTGTACTCCACTGTAACAGGGCGGGTACGGTCCGCATATTTTAAAAGATTGGAAAATATATTTCCGAATACCCTCCGCGCCAGCCCGATGTCCACCATCAGGCGGCAGTCTATTTCATCTGAACTGCGCACAATGGCAAAGCCTTCATTTTCCATGTCAAAGAGGCTTTCCTCCACAACCTGGCCCAGGAATTCCACTCCGTTTACCTCACAGGCCTCCATCTCCTCCTGATCCTTTCCATAGACAATGAAATACTCAAACATTTTATCCGACATTTCCTTGATCTGATACGCCTTGTGGCGGGCAGAGGCAAGGCAGCGCCTGTACTGCTCCTCATCCCTACACCGTTCCATCTGCAAAATGTCCACATAGCCCAAAAGTGAGGTCAGGGGGGTGCGCAGATCATGGGACATGGCTGTGACCAGATCCCGGTTGGCCTTTTTCGCGGCCGCCTCCTGCTCCTGGCGTTCCCTGACTGCAAGGCGCATGGCATCCATCTCTGCGGCCAAAGACGCCAGCTCGTCATTCCCCTTTACAGTGATGCTGTAATCCAGGTCCCCGCCTTTTAATATCTGCATTTCCCGCTCCAGCAGGGCAATATAGCCCACCTTTCTGCGGATGATCAGGAACAGAAGGATCATGAACGTCATTGTGGAGAGCACGCCGTTGACTGCGCTTACCAGTGTATAATAGCCGGCTTCAAAGAAATAACTGATCACAGCCTCCACCGGACCGTCCGCGAACTGCAGCCGGTAAGCCCATGGAATACCGGCCTCAGGCGCGTCCCCGTCCTCCTGTGCAATCCAGTCATCTGTATAGGGAATTGCCACCGCAACCTTTTCGTCATTGCTGTACAGCCTCTCCCCATCCTTGTAAAGGGTAATCAGGAGATTATTCTGCCTGTCGGACCACGCGTCCAGCATTTTGGAATCCCCTGTAGACAGATTGTGTTCCGTCACATACCGTTGGAGACTGTCTATGCAGTCCTTTTCCCTGGCCAGTATCACATCCTCCCTGAGCAGCATTTTATCCAGCACACCATAGCCCAGTGAATTCAGACCCATGAACAGAAGGCTGCCGGCCAGAGCCGACAGGATGGCTGCAAGGGCCAGTTCCACTCCCAGTTTATTAATCCTGCATTTACTCAACCCGATACCCCTTTCCCCAGACATTGACCACATACCTGGGATTGCCGGGGTCCGGCTCCAGCTTTTTCCTCAGATTGCGTATGTGCACCATCACCGTATTGTTGGCGCTGTAGAAAAATGGTTCTTCCCACACGCTCTCATATATATTTTCAATGGTAAATATCTTTCCGCGGTTGGAGGCCAGCAGAAGCAGTATCCGGTACTCCAGATCCGTCAGCAGGACCTCCTCCCCTGCTCTGGTCACCTCATTCTGGGCCTTCTGAAGTACCAGGTCCTTGACAGTTACCACAGCCTCCTCCTGTTCCTCCTTCTTACCCTTATATACATGATACCTCCGTATCATGGCCTTCACCCTGGCTGCCAGCTCTGTGTAAGAAAAGGGTTTTGCCAGGTAGTCGTCCCCACCTGCCCCAAATCCCATGGTTTTATCGGAATCCTGGGTCCTGGCTGTCAGGAACAGGATCGGCACCATGGTCTTTCTGCGGATCTTTGCACAGGCAGAGAATCCGGAACAGCCGGGCATCATCACATCCAGTATGATCAGGTCATATGTATCATCCGCCATGGACACTGCCGCAGTCCCGTCAGCCGCCTCATCCACCTGGTAACCTTCTCCCTCCAACAGGATGCGCACCACCTCCCGTATCTCAGCGTCATCATCTGCAAATAGAATCTTCCGTTCATTCAAATCCATTTCCTCCAAATATGTCCGCTTCTGCCAGCGGCTTTTCCCCATTATAGCTCAGGTATGGGCGGCAATCCACAAAAACCGAGATTCTTAAGTATTCTTCAGAATCCTGGGCGTGTCAGTCATGTTTGATCGCTTCCAGAGCAGAAATCCCTACTGCCTTATTGGCAGGGTAATATCCTGCGCCCACGCCAATGGCCACGGAGAACAGGATGGCAAATGCAGTCAGCCACCAGGGAATCACCGACAGCCGGGCCGCAGTATCTGCCGCTTCTCCCATCATTTCCAGGGAAGGGGCCGCCGGCGCGCGGGCGGCCGCCAGATTCATGACCGCGGATATACCATAGCTCAGGACCGTACCGGCAATACCCCCCAGCAAACCGATACAGCCGGCTTCCAGCAGGAATATCTTCCTCACATCCTTCACAAAGCACCCCAGTGACTTCATCACCCCGATCTCCCTGGTGCGCTCGGATATGGACATGATCATGGTATTGGTGATCCCCAGGGCAGCCACAAAGAGGGAAATGCCGCCCAGCCCTCCCAGCATCATCTGCTTCTGCCTTGCCTCCTGCTCCATGGGCTTTCGTATACTCTCCATGGAGCTGGTTCTAAATCCCATCTTCTTAATCTCCTTCTCCGCCCTGGCCACATTGCCGATATCTCTGACCTTTACCAGGGCGCCCTGGTATCCCTGACGGGAATCCCATTTTTTCCCAGCAAGGCGGGCCTGCTGTTCCAGAAGGGACTGGTACATCTCCAGACTCATTACCAGACCCATGGAAGTCTCCTCCCCTTTACCGAAATCCTCCTTCAGCCGCCCCGCGGTCTCCAGCGCCTGCACCACCTTCTTGCCGTCGTCCTTCCCGCTCTCCAGTTCCATGGTAACAGGGGTTTTCATGATATCGAAAAATGGCGGCGGCATCACAGGCAGCCCGCCGGCGTCCCACTCGCCGCTGTACATGTCAACTGTATTCTTCCCCTCGGGCCGTTTGGTGTCCTCAAACATATATGCAAGGCTCTGTCCTGCGTATATCCGGTCCTTCCTGCCCGGCTGCCAGCTTCCCTCTGTCAATTTATACCCCATGGCCTGTGCAGTGTTTAAGTCAATGCCTACAATGGAGACATAGGCAGCCTTATACCGCTTGGCCCTGCCCCCGTAAACAGTGATGGGGATATTTTCCCCTGTCAGCTTGGGGGTAACGGCCTCCACAGCCTGCAGCGCCTTCATCTGGTCTATGGTCTTGCGGTTCAGCTTGGCGGACTTAGCCCCTTTTCCTGTGGGAAATACCTGTATAATGGTCAAATCCCCCATCTGCGCCAGCGCTTTTTCCTGGGCCGCCTTCATGCCGATTCCAATGGATATCATGATAACCACTGAGCAGCAGCCCACGATGACCCCCAGCACCGTGAGAAGGGTCCTGGCCTTGTGGCGGCTGAGATTCTGGAGACACACCGTAATCAAGTCTTTTACCTTCATGATTCATCCTCCTGCCGCTCCTCCAGCAAAAATGCATCTTCCCCGCCCATATCCTCCAGCTCATCCCACGCATCCGGCTGGGCTTCCATTTTTTTACTCCTCCGTCTTTTCCTCCTGACCATGGCAGCCACAGACAGAATGCCCGCCGCGGCCGCCGCAGCGGGCAGCCATTTCCCAATCACCCCATTGCCCTGCACATCCTCCGTTCCCATGTCCTCAGGGTTCTCATTTACCTCCGCAGCAGCCTCCTGCACATCAAATTTCACCAGCACCTCCAGGGTCTTTACCTCCATGGCCTCATCCTCATAGGACACAGTGACCTGACCCTGAAACGCTCCTTTTTCCCTGGGCGTTACCACAAAATCGATGGTACCGCTTTTCCCCGGCTCAAAATTCCCAAGGTTCAGGTCCCTGGCCAGGGCGTCTATCCCGCCATCCAGCCTGGCCTCCACATTATAGACCTGGCCCCGGCCCTTATTTACATATGGAATGGAAATGGTCGTCTCCTCGCCCTGGCGGATCACATCCGTAAATGACGGCTCCTTCACCTGAAAACGGTCTGGCTGGTACACCGGGATGGCTATGGTTTCACTGGAGGATGACTGTTTCCGCTCCCTTTTGTCCACATATTCGTATTTACAGGCAATGCTGATCTTGGGGGACTGGAGCTTGGACTGGAACAGCGCCTGAACCCGGACCTTCTCCCTCCTGCTCTCCCCCGGCCCCAGTTTGGGTATATAAAATGTGTTGGAGGAGGAATTGATGGAGATGCCCTCCCCAGTGTCCAGGGACATCACCACATTTTCCACTGGCGCTGCTGTGCTGGTATTCTGAAACTCCATCTCCAGGTCAAATACCTGTCCGGCCGTCACCCTGTCCCCGTATGTATAGTTTGTCACAATCACATTGGGGGTGGGGCTTCCCGGTTCTTTGGCCTGGCTGTTGGTTGGAATCACTATTTTTTCACTGTAAGTGCCCTGCACCGCCCCCTTGTCGGAGTCATAGTCGAACTTAAGGGTCATTCCCAGCAGCTGGGACGCGGCTGTGGACAGCTCCGCTCCGGCCTGCAGGCGCACAGGCACATCCATGGACTGCCCGGCCCTGAGTTCCCCCAGCTGCCGGGTATCCGTCTCCTCCAGGAGAGAAATCTGGTCATTGGGCTCAAAGGAGGCGGAGAGGCTGCGGATATCCTTATCTGTACTTGTATTCTGAAGCGTCAGCACCAGCTGAAACGCCTCACCCGCATTGACTGTCTTACCCATACCGCTGCGGCCCACCCGGATCAGCGGCTGGCCGGATGCAGTGCCGCCCCGCACAGGAATCAGCACTTTCTGGGTGGAGCTTCCGGCAACCAGGTTTCCATCGGAATAATAGTTATATTTCAGTTCCAGGTCAATGACCTGGGTGGGCCCGGATATCTCTGTCCCTGCAATCATGTTGAGCTTCACGGAGGCTGTTTTCTTCGTATCCAGGCGGCTGACGATCCGGGAATTGGTATCATCGTTTATAAATACCGAGCTGCCCGGGCTAACGCTGACCACCATGTCCTCAATATCCGCATCCCGGCTGGTATTCTCCAGATCCAGCCCCAGGGTAAAATTCTCCCCCGGCCCCACCGGCGCCTGAGGCGTAATCCTTCTGACTTTAATCACCGGCTGCCCGGTTGTACTGCCCGAATCCCCGCCTCCCCCGGAGTAAGATTCCTCACACTCAGAGATGCTGGCCTCCTGAATCTCAGAGGGTATCCCCGCCTTCTTAAAGCTGGTCCGGAATTTCAGGCTA
>URUZ01000230.1 GCA_900551225.1 uncultured Clostridium sp. | reverse complement strand
TAATTGGGCGCCAGCAAAACTATATTAAATTATAAGGAGGAATATCGTAATTATGGCAACTATTTCAGGCAGCGTGATTTTCGACAGAGACAGAAGCGCGACAATTTCTGTCGGTGATTCTGGTCTTGAGAATATCCCCATTGTTTTACAAAATATCATAACAACTGAAAGACTCACTGTCCTGACAGACAGCAGCGGAAACTATGTGTTTCTTAATGTTCCGAACGGAGACTATCGGATTGTGGAATCCTATGGCACGGCAGGAGGAGTTCCCACGCCAGGCGATTTTTTGACAGCGGTGGCGGGAAGCGTTCCTCAAGGTGTAAACCCACCCATCAGCGTGGCCCCCAACCCGCCAACCGGTTCTACGAACTTGGATTCAGTTACACCGGATACACTTTTAGTCACCGTATCCGGGGCTGATTTAAGTAACCAGAATTTCCTTAATGGACCGGTTATCTATACGCCGATTCAGGCGATTTTAGATCCGTGTGCCATTGTTTCGGGAAATAATTTGATTGATGCAGCTGATGACGGAACCTTTGGCGCCTTTCCCCAGGGAACGCCAGCTAACACCGGAGCTCTCATAGAACCATATCCGGGAGTCACACCGGATTTCACTTATGTACTGCCAAATCCCGCAATCTTTGCACCGCTTGGCGGAGAGTATACCGTACAGAATATCATGAATAATTCTATGAGTTCGGAAATTGGAGCATGGTGGCGAATTGCCGATCATACTGTAGGCAACGAAACCGGCCGAATGATGATTGTCAATGGCTTTAATCCCGGCGCAGTATTCTTCAGGGCTGTGGTGGCCGTACAGCCTGACACAAATTATCTGTTTACGGCATGGATATTAAATCTGTTCAAGGTTAACGGCTTCCCGAATCCTGAGCTGGGAGTGCGTATCCTTGATCAAAATGGCGGGATTTTATACAGCGCAACTCTTGGTACACTGATACCGGTTAATGTGAATGCACCGGAATGGAAACAGATTGGCACTGCCATCAACTCTCAAAATAACACCAGCCTGACGGTGGAGTTTTTAAGTGAAGGACCAGAAGTGATCGGTAATGATTACGCTATCGACGATGTATCTTTCAATGAAATTTTAATACCCGAGTTCGTGCCGGTTAAAAAGGTAGATTTCCCAATCGCAGAAGTAGGAGGAACGGTTACCTATACAGTGACGCTTTCCAACACATGCAGCAGCCCTCTGACCAATTTGTTTTTCCAGGATACGGTTCCTGACGGCTTAACTTTTATTCCGGACAGCGTTATCGTAAACGGAACAACTGACCCGGGCGCGGATCCGAATGTTGGATTTCCTCTGCCGGATGTTCCGGGCGGTGAAACCGTCACTGTTGAATTTCAGGCCGCAGTGAAAGAAGTACCAGTACCCAATCCGACTTTAAACAGCGCAAACATCACTTACTCTTATACGCCGGTAGAGGGTGGTATTCCCGTAGAATATCATGTAATCTCCAACGAGGTTCCTGTGTTGGTTGAGACTTCGGCTGATATAGCGGTGGCAAAAATGGCCAAGCCAAGTCCGGTCGAACCGGGAGCTGTTCTAACCTATCTTATTACAGTATCGAATGCGGGCCCATCCCCCGCCATTAATACCGTGCTAACGGATGACATTCCTTCAGAGCTTGAAAATGTGGAGTTTTCCACTGACGGCGGCCTCACATTCCTTCCGTGGATCGGCACGTATATGCTGGGAACATTGGAGGCGGGCGGCATCCAGACAATTCTGATCCGCGGCGTACTCAGCTCTTTTGCAGCCGGCGAAATTGTCAATACAGCCGTGGTCAGCAGTGATACGCCGGATCCAAACCCGGATAACAATACTTCGACTGTCGTCACTCCAATACTGGCTTCCGCAGATATTTCCGTTGTTAAAACAGCGAATCCCAGTCCGGTTTTGGCGGGAGAGGTGCTAACCTACACGCTGATTATTTCTAACGCGGGTCCTTCCACAGCCATAGATGTTAATTTGGCCGATAAACTTCCGGATGAGCTAAGTAACGCAGAGATTTCAACAGACGGCGGTATCACATGGAGTCCATTTAATGGATTTGCTTTCTTGGGGAATCTGGAGCCGGGTGAATTGATACAGATTTTGCTCCGTGCCAATGTTTCGGAAGCAGCTACAGGGAGTCTGACGAATACTGCAAGGGTCGACAGCGGTACGCCGGATCCAAACCCAGATAACAACACTTCAACCGTCGTAACACCTGTGATACCAGCGGAAAATTCTGCTGATCTCTCGATTATAAAAACTTCTGCGCCAAATCCGGTACAGCCTGGAGGAGTGCTGACGTATACGTTGACTATTTTCAATGCGGGACCATCCCCTGCCGTTAATACTGTATTAACAGATCATGTACCTTCGGTTCTTACCAATGTGGAGTACTCTTTGGATGGTGGTTTAACCTGGCAGCCGTGGACAGGAACCCTTAATTTAGGAACGCCTCTTGCAGGAAGCAGTATCACTGTGCTGATTCGTGGAACGGTTTCCCCATCGGCCAGCGGCAGCATCGTCAATACAGCTACGGTTTTAAGCGATACGCCGGATCCTGACCCCTCTAATAACACCTATACCAATACGACTGAGATTGCATCTGCAGCCGTTGCGGATATTTCTGTCATAAAAAGCGGTCAGCCCGTAACGGTAACGCCGGGAGAGACATTGACCTATACGGTAACCGTTACCAACCATGGGCCGGATGATGCAGCAAATGTAATTCTTTATGATGAGGTTCCGCCCGAACTGACGGGAGTGCAATTTTCAACAGATGGCGGTGCGACATGGAACCTCTGGATTAATCCGTTTAATCTGGGCCTGCTTCCAAGCGGACAGAGCAGAACAATCCTGATTCGCGGAACGGTTACCGCCGCAGCTTGCGGAAGCATTTTTAACACTGCAGTGGTTAAGAGCGATACGCGGGATCCGAATCCGTCCAATAATACGTCCAGTGTGAATACTTCAGTTGAAATTGAAGCGGGAGCGGATCTTTCCATCAGAAAAACCGCGTGTCCAAACCATGTAAATCGCGGTAATAAGCTGAAATATACGTTAACGGTTTCCAACGCCGGACCTGAGACTGCAGAACAGGTGGTAGTTCGTGATAACCTGCCAAAGGAATTGAATAGGCCAGTTTACTCCCTGGATGACGGACAGACGTATCATCCGTGGACTGGGAGCCTTGATCTTGGAAATCTTGCGCCAGATAGTTCAGTTTCTATCATAATTTCGGGAATGGTCAATGAATGTGCTAAAGGCTGTATAAAAAATACAGCAGTGGTTTCCTCCATTACACCAGATCCGGATCTGTCTAATAACAGAGACTCTGTTACTGTAAAAATTTGTGAGTGCTGTAGAAGTTAGGAAAGCCATGAGAACTGCTTTTTCTTAGCATCGGATGAAGGCAGCTGACAGACTTGCATAAACAGTAATAAGAATCAGAAAGGGGCGGTAAATATTTATAAGTTACCGCTCCATTTCTGGGTTTTTCACTTTTACTGTGATGTCTACCCTTATACTCCGATTCCGCGTACCTATGAAGAGTGCAAAAACACACCTTTGCTTTCTCCTGTTGTGAGTGTTGAAAAAGTAATACCCTACAGCACAAATGCAAAAAGCACCCCTGAAGAACTTCTCAGCTCAGCGACCGCCGGGAAGCTTGCTTTGAGGCAAGCTTTTGTCCCCTTATTTTATGCTGTCAGGACTTAAGAATTACTACTACTCCTCCACACGCCCCCGAATCTCCCCGCCCACAGCTCCTGTCTCTCACCCACTGGGGCTCGGACCACCCGCTGGCTCTTCAGGGCGCTGAGCACAAGCTAATTTGGAAATTGTATTTAACTGTTGGCGTCTTTTAACTCTTTCGCCCCTAAACCCCATAATCACAGCGCATTTCCCATTCCTCCTCCTTCTCAAAAGGCCCTGGAACCGGGTTGATTCCCCGTTTTTCTCCAAAGTAATCGCTGTCAAACACAATGGGGGTACCGTCCGGATTCTCAAATTTCTGCTCCGGCTCAAAGGCCTCTCCCAGGAACTCGGTGGAGACAAACGGTGTTTCGAAACCTGCAGGCAGGTGTTTTGTTATGTTGGTGTCCAGCCAAAAGCCTCCGTCACGCTCTTCCAGTTTCACGTACACAGGGTGTTCTCTGTCCTCTGCGTAATTCTGCTCCTTCTCACATGGCTGGGCGCCGCCTAAATATACATTTCCCCCTGTGTAAACGGGCAGCTTCGCGTAATATTTAGTCCTGTCCTCGGCCGCGCCCTCATCTCCCTCGCCAAAGAACATGGCAAGATACTCTTTCTCTGTGGGGTATTCGTCAAAGGGCATGGTCCCCACCACGGAATTCTGAGGCTTCACGGGAAATGTCTCAAACAGGCTGTCATATGTATGGGCCGCTTCATTTTGAAGGAAAATGTTGTTGTAGAACCGGTTGTCCCCGTGTAATATGGTCATAAACCCGGCAACCTCCGTCCTGTGTGGCATGTGGTAAGGAGTGTACCTGGGTCCTGCGTCAATGATCTTCTTATCTCCCTTGTAGATGGTCTCGGTCCCGCTCACATTGTTGGTGCCCTCACCCACGCTGGTGAAGGAGCCGCAGATCAGGTTATGTACAAATGCAGTTCCCTGGGTCGCAATGCGGCAGCTCTGAGGTGAGAGAAGCAGGTTGTGGTCAATCAGCGTGGGGCCGTGGCTCACCTCCACAAACAGGTCCTCCCCAATGTCCAGAGGCGCATGGAAATGCACGGTGCCCTCCTGGGGGAAGTTGTGGTGGAACAGGTTCCGGGTAACTCTGGTTCCCTGGGCCTGCCAATCCAGCCACAGGCCTCTTGTACAGTGGTGGATATGATTTCTTCTGATCTGGGTGTCAATTGCCGCGTGAAGCTTGATGCCGCCGATCTCCGCGCCGGACAGCTGGTGCTTGTTGTTGATATGGTGGATATGGTTATCTTCAATGGTGGAGAACACGCAGCCCAGATGGCCTACAATCCCAGCCTGCTCACAGTCATGGATATTGCATCTGCGGATCACGTGGGAGCCGATGCGCTCCTTGGTCCATCCCTCCGCCTGGGCCTGGCAGATGGCGTCGCGCTCTGTCTGGGTCCCCTGCTTTAGGCGTTTGACCATCCACTTGTTTTCATTGTCCGGCTGGAGGTATTTACCGATGGAGATGCCCACACATTTGGAGTCGCTGATCTCGCAGTCCTCGATCACCCATCCCTTGCTCCAGTGGGGGCCTACCATGCCCTCCTGGTACGCAGTGGGCGGCGCCCATGTGGTGGCCGCCTGCCTGATGCAGAAGCCGGACACTGTGATATAGTCCACCCCTGTCCTGTCAGGATAAAAACAGTTTCTGCGGACATTGATCTCCACATGTTCCAGGTTGGGATCACTCCCGTGGAAATTGGCGTAAATAACCGTACTTTGGCCCTCCTGGCAGGTATACCATTTGTACACGGAAAATGCCTTGTCATCGGACAATTCATAAGGAACCGGGTCCGTCACGTCTTCCAGGCTTCCCGCCTCATACATGGATTTCCCGTTGAGATAAACCTCCCCAGTATGGTACGTTCCCGTTGCATAGTACCAGTCACCGCAGATCACAGTGGTATACGGGTTATAGCCCCCGAATATGCCGTTTGGAATCCTGGCTTCCCACACATCCCCCTCTTTATTTTTCCAGTTTTTTACAGGTTCCGCTCCCGTGATCACACTCTTCCCAGGAATCTCTGCCCTGTAGACAACCGGCCGGTCCGCTGTCCCCGGATTCTTGGGATTCACATACTCCCGGTAGATTCCCGGCGCCACAACCACCTGATCCCCCGCGCAGGCAATCTCCGCCGCGTCCTGAATCCGCTTAAAAGGCTGCTCCTCTGTACCGTTACCCTCTCTGCCCGCATTGCATGAAACATAATAAATCATAAGTCCCCTCCTTTTTATGCGCACGTGCGCTCTAACTGGATCATAGCATCCTTCAAAGTGGGATTCAACATATTTTTGGCAAAAACTCTCAATTTGATGGATGTAGACAATTTTTGCTGCTCTTTTCTGTGCAATTTTCCGCATCAAAAAAGAGCGCACGTGCGCACGCTCACATTTTCACGGGATCAATACAATTTTCTATGCAAAACTCTGCGGAATAAAAATATGCAGATCCGTATAATAGTTCTCTCTGTCAGGCCGCTTCCCAAAGACCAGCTGTTCAAACAATATCTCCAGCGGCAGCCTGCCCTGGCTGTCCGGGTCCTGGGATATGGCAGCCGAGACAATCCCTTCTTTCAGGAGGGACACGGCTTCCCTGGTCAGGTCATTGGTAATCAGCCGGATATTGATGCCGCCCATCACCTTCTTCATGGCCCTGCACGCACTGTAATCTCCGGGGTTCACCAGATAGACCAGATTCAGATCCGGATGTTCCTTTACCACCTGTTTAATGGTCTCATAATAGTCAAATATATCTTTTCCCAGCAGATAGTGCCCTGCAATTTGAATCCAGGGATACTGATTGGAGATGACCTCCTCAAACCCCTGGACCCTGTCCCGGTAATTGGGAGACTCAAAAGCTGCCGCGCTCTCCCCAACTGTAAAAATCCCCGCTTTCACCTGCTGGTCTGCACACAGCCCCGCCAGACCGGCCGCCAGCCGGCCGGACTGGACATAGTCACATCCCACATAACAGCTGCGCTTAAACCGGCTGTCGTCAATGTTATAAAATACAATGGGAATCCCCATATCCTCTGCCTTGCCGATGATCCGCCGGACCGTCTGGTCCTCACTGGGTATGACCGCCAGGCCATCGCAGGCAAAATCCCCGGCCAGCCGCTCCGACTCCTGGCTGCTCAGCGGATGATCCCGGTCAATGGTGTAAAAATCAACTGTTATTCCAAGTTTTTCCAGTTCTCTGGCCTTTTTCACAGCGCCCTGCCGGATCTCCTCATGGACCACAGCCGTCTCCCCCTTAATAGAGCAGAAGGCCAGCCTGATCTTCCGTTTCTTAGCCGCCAGCGTCTGTCCGGTCTGATCCGGCTGATATCCCAGCTCCTGGATCACCTGCCTGACCCGCTCCGCCGTTTCCGCGTGAACCGCCCCCCTGTGGTTGATCACGCGGTCCACTGTCCTGCGCGACACCCCAGCCTTGTCCGCAACCTGCTTCAATGTAGCCATACTTCCCCTCCCCACTGTCCGCTTCGGTGCGTGTCTGAATATTGCTTTCTGTCAGCTGTGCGGCGCTCGGAATTAATCTACTCCCGCGGCCCCTTCATCGCCCGGATCAGCAGATAGACCAGCAATATGGGCCAAGTCACGGAAAGCACCCAGCCGGCCAGCCCCAGCACGCTGAAAATAACCGTAATCACCAGGATCAGCACTGCGAAAATAGCCAGCCCGGCCAGCAGCCGCACATACCACTTATTGAAATCCAGATAGTGCACAGAGCTGCGCTTCTCCTGCTGTTCCCTCTGCTGCTGCCCCGCTCTCCCCGCACTGCCGTCATACTCCTCATAGGTCTGGAAGCCGTCGGGCCTGTCCTCAGTGTCCAGCGTGGCGTCCACTATGGTCCTGGCAATCAGCCGCGGTCCTCCCAGCTCTTCAATTATCTGGTCCTCGGTCAACCCTTTTCCAAGTTCGCCGTTTATATAGGTATCATAGTAATTCAGATTCTCCTGGACGACTGAATACGGCACGCGCCCATCCAGTTCCTCCCTGAGTATCTGCAAAAATTCTGTCTTGGTCATCATTCTACCCTTTCTTTCATTGATCCTTCCCGGTAAGCGGCCACCAGCTCCTTCAGATCCGCAATCTGACCGGCCAGCTCCCTTCCCTTATCCGTGTCCGCAACCATGACGCGGCTCTGCATTTTCTCCACCACTGACACCCTGGGGCTGCTCTCACGGTCCGGATGGAACGGCATATGCTCCGCAAGGGCCAGATGGCGCGAATTGCAGATCAGTGTATATCCGGCAATGCCGGTGGTGGCCTGGTATGCCTTGGACAGGCCTCCGTCGATAATAAACAGCTTGCCTCCCGCCTTCATAGGAGTCTCCCCGTCCTTCATTTTCACCGGCACATGGCCGTTGATAATGTGGGCCCCTTTGGTGGGAAGCCCGAATTCTTCCAGGATTTTGTCGCAGATTTCCTCCCGCACGCTGAGCTTGTAGTAAGGGTTCAGCAGCTCCTTGTGGGTGCTCTTGTCCGCAATAAAATAGTGCTCAAAAGTGGTCATCTTATCCTTGCCGAACACCGGCGACTTACTGCCGCACCACAGGTACCACATCAGGTCCACCGCCCACTGCTTCTCCACCGTGCCCTCAGGCATAAAATAAGCGTTCTGGATCTGGTAATTAAAATAGTCCATCAGGCTTCTGCCTGAGAAAATGGCATTACCGGCCACCACACTGTCAAAACTGCCGTCCTCAGTCATGGGGATACAGCCGTGATACAGCAGATTGGAATTATAGCATTTATAAATTCCGCCGTGGGAATAGAGGAATTTCACATGCTTGTGCAGCAGACTGCTGTGCTTAAAGGATGCCTTCAGCGCCCTTAACAGCTCCTGCTCCCCCGGTGTCAGCTCCAGAGTCCTCCATGGGGTATTCCTTCCCATCAACCGTCACGGTCCCCTTCTCAAAATCCACATGCTCCAGCAGCACGCGGCTGTCCATCTTATACTCCGGATGGCGTTTTATAATGGCGCCCTCCACCTTAAACTGGATCACAGCGATGGCCTTGTGCATCTTGGCCGCCAGCCCCGGGTCCACGGCGTCATATATATTCTCGTCCAAAATATGGGGCACGAAACGGCTGCAGGGATCATCCTGATAAACTTTGGCCGCAAACATGGACAGCGGCCGCAGGTTAATGCCGTATCCGTCCTCCAGCACATCAAAGCTGTTGTAACTGATGGCGATGCGCAG
>URUZ01000229.1 GCA_900551225.1 uncultured Clostridium sp. | reverse complement strand
GTTAATAAGATATTAACACCAAAATTAACGCTAAATTAATTTGACTGTAACCCAAAAGAGGTTTAGAATCTAAACATAGATCGAGCCCCTCCCTTGTTTTTCGTGGGGAAACGACAGCGGGGAAACGACAACAGGGAAACGACAACGGTGCCACGACAACGGTGCCACGACAACGGTACCACGACAGCGGTGCCACGACAATGGTGCCACGACAACGGTGCCACGACAACAGTGACACGACAGCGGAGAAACGACAATGGTGACACAACAACAGTGAAAAGGCAATGGACACGCCAACGGGATTGCGGCATATGAAAAGCAACCCAAAAAGCAACCCCAAAAAACAACACACAAGAAGGAAAGGCAGAAGCTGAACATGACACATGATTTTGATGAGATGGTCAACAGAAGAGGTACGGATTCCAAGAAGTATTCCGTGTACCCGGAAGATGTAATACCCATGTGGATTGCGGACAGTGATTTCAAGGCGCCGCAGCCTGTGGTGGCAGCCCTGGTTGCCAGAATGCAGGAAGGGGTATACGGTTACACCCCGGTCAGCAGCCGCTTAAAGGCCGCGGCGGCGGGCTGGCAGAAGGAGCGTTTCGGATGGGAGGCGGACAAGAGCTGGGCGGAATACGTCCCGGGAGTAATATCCGGCGTGATCAGCGCGGTGCGGGCCCTCAGCCACCCCGGCGACAACATTGTGATCCAGACCCCCTGCTATCCGCCCTTTACCGACCTGTCTGAACACAACGGCAGGCACCTGCTGCGCAATGAACTTGTGCTGACAGACGGCCGCTACGAAATCGACTTTGAGGACTTTGAGAAGAAGTGTGGGGACCCCAGAACCAAACTGTTTATCCTGTGTAATCCCCAGAACCCCACGGGCCGCGTGTTTACGCGGGAGGAGCTGACGCGCCTGGGCCGTATCTGTATGGACAACCATGTGACCGTGCTGGCGGACGAGATCCACTGTGACCTGGTATACCAGGGGTTTAAACATATTCCCTTTGCAGGCATTTCCAAGGAATTTGAACAGCACAGCGTGACCTTTATGAACCCCAGCAAGACCTTCAACCTTCCGGGATTCCGCACAGCGGCATTCATAGCAGCTAACCCTGTGCTGAAAAACGCGGTTCACGACATAGTGGTGAACAACAAGGCCATCGGCGAGAACATCTGCGGAACCATCGCCTTCTGTACTGCCTATGAGGAGTGCGCATATTATGTGGACCAGATGGTGGAATACCTGGAGGCCAACCGCGACCTGGTGGAAAACACCCTGAGGGATGTGAAGGGTATTCAGGTGGTTCACGCCGAGGGCACTTACCTGCTGTGGCTGGACTGCCGGGGACTGGGGATGAACCAGGCGCGGCTGGATCAGTTCTTCGTGGAGACTGTGAAGCTGGGACTCAACAGCGGCAGCACCTTTGGGCCTGAGGGCAGCGGGTTCCTGCGGATGAATATTGCGTGCCCCAAAGCCACGGTGGAGGAAGCGTTAAAGAGAATCATGGAGGCGTTATAATACAACATTTCATTACATAATCAGGAGGGACAAAAAATGAAAAAGACAATGATGGCACTGTTGTGCGCAGGTTTAGCAGCCTTCTCTATAGCTGGCTGCTCATCCGGCAAGATGGAAACTAAAGCGCCCACAGAGGCAAATGCCGGCGGCGGGGCCGCCACATCTGCTAAAAACACAGATTTCCCCAAGAAAAACATTAAAGTGATCGTGCCTTACGACGCCGGCGGCGGAGTGGATATCACCACCCGCATCCTGTCGGAGGCAGCGGGCAAGGACTATTTTAACGGCCACTCCCTGATTGTGGAGAATATGGCCGGAGGCGGCGCTGTGATCGGACACACTGCGGTGGCTAACGCAGATCCCGACGGATATACCCTGCTGGCCTACACCAGCGCGGTTGTGAACAATCCCCTGTTAAAGGACGTTACATATGATCTGAATAGCTTTAAAACCCTTGGAATGGTCTGCTTTGACCCTGAGATCCTGGTGGTTCCTCCCACCTCCCAGTACAAGACCTTTGACGAGTTTGTGGCTTACGCCAAAGAGAACACAGTAAAGGTAGCCACACCGGGCCATTCCACAGCCCACCATATTGCAGCCATCCAGTTCGCCAATGAGATGGGCCTGAAATTCGAGTATCTCCACAACGACAGCGCCTCCGTGCAGCTGCAGCAGCTCATGGGCGGACACTGTGACGCGGCCTTCATGGCGGCCGGTGAGACGGTGAGCCAGATTGGAGACGGCACGGTGATCGGTATTGCGGTAGGCAGTGAGGAACGCATGGCGGATATCCCGGATGTCCCCACATTTACTGAGTGCGGAAGCAGCATGGTTGCAGGCGCGTTCAGGGGCTATGCCTGCCCGGCCGGTGTACCTGATGATGTATACCAGGTGCTGGTGGAGGAGTTTGACAAGCTGATCACTTCTGAGAAGTTTATCAATGGCATGAAAGAGGCGGCTATTCCCTATGCTTACAAGAATGCAGCCGACTTCCAGGCATATGCAGAACAGTGCTCCAAGGATCTGGAAGCCCTTGTCCCGGAGCTGAAGGCGGCAAAGTAGATTTGGAAAGCCGTTTTGTTGACTAAGGAGGTGCAATGTTGAATAAAAAGCAGTTAATGATTGAGCTTGCCATGCCGGCGGCATTTATATTGATGGCAATTTATGTGATTGCCAAGGCCATTCCCATGGAAAAGGAAGGCGTGTTCCCCATTATGTCCGCAGGTGTGCTCCTGCTCTGCGCAGTGTATCTGCTGGGGGAAACCCTGGTTAAGCGGCAGGTGATTGTAAATCTGACGGGTGTGAACCTCCCTATGGTGGGACTGACCCTGCTGGCGCTGCTGATCTATGTGATTCTGCTGAAGAAGATCGGCTATGTGATTGATACCTTTTTGCTGAGCGCGTTTATCATGCGCTCGCTGGGGTATCGGAAGTACGGAATCATCGCCCTGTGCTCAGTGCTGGCGGTGGCGGCCACGTTCTTCATCTTTAAAATACTGTTGTCCGTACCGCTGCCAATGGTATTTCTGGATTTTTAAGGGGGTAGAAAAATGAGTGGTATGTTATTAGGATTAGGCCAGCTGATACAGCCCATGGCGCTGCTGGCTCTTCTGGGCGGAGTTGTCATCGGACTGATTGTGGGTTCTCTGCCTGGATTAAACGACAGCATCACCATGGCTGTGCTGATTCCCATCACCTTTGGCATGGAGCCTCAGGTAGCCATCTGCCTGCTGATCGGAATCTACTGTGCTTCCGCCTGCGGAGGTTCCATTCCTTCGATTCTGCTGAAGATTCCGGGAACAGCGTCCGCCACGGTAACCGCCTATGACGGCTACCCCATGTCCCAGAAGGGGAAGAGCGGCGAGGCCCTGGGACTGGCGATCTCCAGCTCCACCTTCGGCGGCATTTCAAGCGCCATTGTGCTGCTGTTCCTGTCCCCGTTTCTGGCGCGTCAGGCGCTGAAGTTCGGACCTCCGGAGTATTTCATGCTGGCAGTGCTGGGCATGAGCACCGTAATCGGCATGGCGGGCAAGAACATTGTGAAAAATGTGCTGGCCATGGCCATTGGGCTGATCTTCAGCTGCATCGGCATGAGCCCCCAGACAGGACTGGCCAGGTTCACCTTCGGCCAGGTCAGCCTGATGGATGGAATCTCCCTGATTCCCATGCTGATCGGACTGTTCGGCATCACCTCCATCCTGGAAATGATTGAGGCCATCAGGAAGAATCCCAAGGCGGCTGAATTTAAAGAGGAAGTTAAAAAGAATTACCAGAAGGTTAAAGTTGTCCTGCCTGATAAGGAGATGTCAAAACGGCTGCTGCCCATCTGGGCCCAGTCCAGCCTCATCGGCAACGTCATCGGTATCATCCCCGGCGCGGGAATGATCATGGCCATATTCATGGCATATGACCAGGCTGCCAGAAGGTGTCCGAACCTGGAATTCGGAACCGGCGTGCCTGAGGGCGTGGCTGCTCCTGAATCGGCCAACAATGCGGTTGTAGCCAGCTCCATGGTGCCCCTGCTCTCCCTGGGCGTGCCCGGCAACTCCACCTCATCCCTGTTCCTGGGGGCATTGACCATCCAGGGGCTTAGGACCGGCCCAAGCCTGTTTCGGGATACGCCGGAGATGGCGTATATGATTATCCTGGGCTTTTTGGTGGCCAACATTATCATGCTTCCGCTGTCCGTGTTTTACTGCAATTTCCTGGCTACCGCGGTTCTGCGCTTGAAGAGGGAGATTTTAAGCGGCGTGGTGCTGGTGCTGTGCGTCACAGGCGCATTTGCGGTGAGCAACAATATTTTCAACATTTACATTATGATCTTCTTCGGTTTTGTGGGATACAGCTTCAACAAGTATAAGATCCCCCAGTCGCCTCTGATACTGGCCTCGATTCTGGGCAGTATGATGGAGAACAACTGGACACAAAGTATGGTGTTTGCCGACGGATCTCTGAGTGTGTTTGTAACCAGGCCTTTAAGCTGCGGACTTTTGATCCTCTCGATTATCTTCATTGGCATGCCGTTATTAAAAAGGTTTAAGGCAGACCGGGCGGCAAAAAATAGTAAAAACGCTTAACAATACGGGCGGATATTAAAATAAGAAAGAACAAAATGGAAATGTGCAGATGGGATACCACCTGTACATTTCTTTTTTAATATCAAATGGCACAAAAACAGAGGTTCGAATTTGTAACTTTAAGACAAAATTCACAACCGCCTATTGACAGAATGTTAAAAAAGGTTTAGAATCTAAACACAAGCTTAACGGTGGTATACCACAGGGGGCATATAGAAATAAACAATGGCCCAATAAAAAAGCACTATTTTACAAATGGGAACTTTGAACCTATAGTCAATAAACAAAGGAGAGTGAGAGCGTGAACTTAGTACATGATTTTGACGAGGCAGTGAACAGACGTGGGACAGACTCAAAAAAGTATTCAGTTTATCCTGAAGATGTAATCCCCATGTGGATTGCGGACAGTGATTTTAAGGCTCCAAAGCCAGTGGTGGATGCTCTGGTGGAGAGAGTCCAGCAGGGGGTATACGGATACACGCCCGTCAGCAGCCGTCTGAAAGCAGCGGCCAGGAAGTGGCAGGCTGAGCGGTTTGGCTGGGAGATCGATGAAGAGGCGGTTGAATATGTGCCCGGCGTGATCTCAGGAGTGATCAGCGCGGTCCGCGCCCTCAGCCAGCCCGGAGACAACATTGTGATCCAGACACCGTGTTATCCGCCTTTTATGGACCTGTCCGAGCACAACGGCAGACATCTGCTGAGAAACGCTCTGGTTTTAAAGGACGGCAGGTATGAGATTGATTACCAGGACTTTGAGGAGAAGGTGAAAGATCCCAGAACCAAACTCTTCATCCTGTGCAATCCCCAGAACCCCACAGGCCGCGTGTTTACCAGGGAAGAGCTGGTGCGCCTGGGCGAACTGTGCCTGAAGCATCATGTAATTGTTCTGTCGGATGAGATCCACGGCGACCTCACCTACAAGGGACATACGCATATCCCCTTTGGCAGCATTTCAAAGGAGTTCGAGCAGAACAGCATTTCCTTTATGAACCCCAGCAAGACCTTCAACCTGCCGGGCTTCAGGACAGCGGCATTCATCACCATGAACCCGGTGCTTAAGAACGCGGTTCACGACATGGTGGTGAACAACAAGGCCATTGGAGAGAACATCTGCGGAACCATCGCATTCTGCACGGCTTATGAGGAGTGCGGATACTATGCGGACCAGATGGCAGCCTACCTGGAGGAGAACCGGAACCTGGTGGAGGAGACTCTGAAGGATGTGGCTGGTATCAATGTGATCCACGCAGAGGGTACATATCTGCTGTGGCTGGACTGCAGGAAGCTGAACATGAGCCAGGCTGAGCTGGACAAGTTCTTTGTGGAGACAGTCAAGCTGGGATTCAACAGCGGCAGAAGCTTCGGACCGGAAGGCGAGGGATTCCTGCGCATGAATATTGCATGTCCAAGAGCAACGGTGAAGGAAGCCCTGGACAGAATTGTAACTGCGGTTAAGGCATTATAAACTGAAGGCATTATAAACTGAAAGCATTATAAACATAAGTTAATTCCCCTTCGCCCTGAAAGGTACCCAGAATGCACCCGGGTGTTGGAGAAGTAAAAGATAAAAGGAGAGAAAACATATGAAAAAGAGAATGGCAGCGTTATTGTGTGCAGGTTTGGTAGCAGCATCCCTGGCCGGATGTTCCGGCTCCGGCAAAAAGGCGGAGGCTCCTGCTGCAACACAGGCAGCCGGTTCTGAGGCAGCCGGCACAGAGGCGGCAAAAGAAGCGGCAAAGAGTACCGATTTTCCCAAGAAGAACCTTAAGATTATCGTGCCTTACGATGCAGGCGGCGGCGTGGATATCACCACACGTATCCTGGCAGAGGCAGCCGGTAAGGATTATTTTAACGGCCACTCTCTGATCGTTGAGAACATGGCAGGCGGCGGCGCCGTTATCGGCCAGACTGCAGTTGCCAATGCAGATCCCGACGGCTACACCCTGCTGGCCTACACCAGCGCGGTTGTTAACAACCCCCTGTTAAAGGACGTGACCTTTACACTGGACAGCTTTAAGACCCTGGGCATGGTCTGCTTTGATCCCGAGATCCTGGTAGTGCCTCCCACCTCCCAGTACAAGACATTCGAGGAATTCGTAGCTTATGCGAAAGAGAATACAGTTAAAGTAGCAACCCCCGGACACTCCACCTCCCACCACATCGCTGCAATCCAGCTGGCCAAGGAGTATGGCTTAAAGTTTGAGTATCTGCACAATGACAGCGCTTCCGTACAGATGCAGCAGCTGATGGGCGGACACTGTGACGCGGCTATGATGGCAGTGGGCGAGACTGTAAGCCAGATCGGCGACGGCACCATCATCGGACTTGCAATCGGCGCTGAGGAGCGTGTCTCCGATATCCCTGACGTACCAACCTTTAAAGAGCTGGGCGGAACCATGGTAGCAGGCGCGTTCCGTGGATATGCCTGCCCCGCAAATGTGCCGGACGACGTATATCAGGTACTGTGCGAAGAGTTTGACAAGATTGCAACTTCTGAGAAATTCATCAACGGCATGAAGGAAGCGGCTATCCCCTACGCATACAAGAATGCAGCTGATTTCCAGGAGTATGCAAATCAGTGTTCCAAGGATCTGGAAGCTCTCGTTCCTGAGCTGAAAGGCGCCAAGTAATAGACGGTAACTGCTGGAATTTACTAGGAGGTGCAGCATTGAATAAGAAACAATTGCTCATTGAGCTGGCCATGCCGGTGGTGTTTATCCTGGCTGCCATCTACATCATTGTAAAGGCAATTCCAATGGAAGGCGAGGGCGTTTTCCCCATCATGTCAGCAGGAGTTCTTCTGATCTGTGCGGTTTATCTGCTCTTTGAGACATTGGTTAAAAAAGAGGTTATCGTTAAATTAGAGGGGGTAAACCTGGTTATGGTGGGTGTCACCCTGCTGGCCCTGATTGTTTACGTAATTCTCATCAAGAAGATTGGCTATGTTATTGATACGTTCCTGCTGTGTGTGTTTATGATCCGCAGCCTGGGATATAAGAAGATCGGTGTCACAGTGATGTGTGCTGTACTGGCAGTAGCTGCAACGTTCTTTGTGTTTAAAGTATTATTGTCGGTTCCGTTACCGATGATATTCCTGGATTTCTAAGGGGGTGGGAAGATGAGTGGTATATTATTAGGCTTGGGCCAGCTGATTCAGCCCATGGCGCTTCTGGCACTGTTCGCCGGCGTTGTAGTCGGCCTGATCGTGGGATCTCTGCCGGGACTGAACGACAGTATTACCATGGCGGTTTTGATTCCCGTTACCTTTGGAATGGAACCTCAGGTTGCTATCTGCCTGCTGGTGGGTATCTACTGTGCATCCGCCTGCGGCGGTTCTGTCCCGTCCATTTTGCTGAAGATCCCAGGAACGGCCTCCGCTACGGTTACCGCCTATGACGGTTACCCCATGTCCCAGCAGGGCAAGAGTGGCGAGGCTTTGGGACTGGCGATTTCTTCATCCACCTTCGGCGGACTGACCAGCGCCATTGTGCTGCTGTTCCTGTCCCCGTTCCTGGCTAAGCAGGCGCTGAAATTCGGCCCGCCGGAGTATTTCATGCTGGCAGTTCTGGGTATGAGTACGGTAATCGGCATGGCCGGTAAGAACATTGTCAAGAACATTCTGGCTATGGCTGTGGGCCTGATCTTCAGCTGTATCGGAATGAGTCCCCAGACGGGACTGGCCAGATTCACCTTCGGCCAGGTCAGCCTGATGGACGGAATCTCCCTGATCCCCATGCTGATCGGCCTGTTCGGTATCACCTCCATCCTGGAGATGATCGAGGGCATCAAGAAGAAAACCGATGTCAAGGAGTTCACGGAGAGTGTTAAGGAGAACTATCAGAAGGTTAAGGTTACACTGCCGGATAAGGCCATGGCCAAGCGCCTGCTGCCCACCTGGATTCAGTCCAGCGTCATCGGTAATGTAATCGGAATTATCCCCGGCGCAGGAATGATCATGGCCATCTTCATGGCTTATGACCAGGCTTCCAGAAGGCACCCGGAGCTGGAATTCGGCACCGGTGTTCCCGAGGGTGTCGCGGCTCCCGAGGCAGCCAACAACGCCGTTGTGGCCAGCTCCATGGTTCCGCTGCTCTCACTGGGTGTTCCCGGCAACTCCACGTCCTCTCTGTTCCTGGGCGCGCTGACCATCCAGGGCTTAAGAACCGGCCCGTCCCTGTTCAGGGATACGCCGGAGATGGCATACATGATTATCCTGGGATTCGTCCTGGCCAATATCATCATGCTGCCCCTGTGCATGTTCTACTGTAATTTCCTGGCAACGGCTGTCCTGCGCTTAAAGAGAGAGATCTTAAGCGGCGTGGTTCTGGTGCTGTGCGTAACCGGCGCATTTGCGGTGAGCAATAATATTT
>URUZ01000228.1 GCA_900551225.1 uncultured Clostridium sp. | reverse complement strand
GGACCGGCGCTTTTAGCAAATCATCAGGGCCTTAGAGACACGCTCTCCGTAACCAGGAGCCGGCCCCTCCGCTGTCCGCCCAGCCCCAACCTCCTTCTTTTCACGGCCAATACACTAGCCAACGCCCGCGTAACCATTTGCGCCCCCCCTTATGACGCCTTCACCGCAAACTGACTATCATACAAATCCGCATAAAATCCATTTTTCTCCAACAACCCCTCATGAGTACCATGCTCAACAATATTGCCTTCCCGCATCACCAGAATCATATCCGCATCCCGTATTGTAGAAAGCCTATGGGCAATTACAAAGCTGGTTCTGCCTTTCATCAGGTTCTCCATAGCCTTCTGGATCTCTATCTCTGTCCTGGTGTCCACGCTGGAGGTGGCCTCATCCAGGATCAGGATGGCGGGGTCTGCCAGAATTGCCCTTGCTATGGTAAGCAGCTGTTTCTGACCCACCGACATGCCCAGCAGTTCATCGTCAATCACCGTCTGGTATCCCTGGGGCAGAGTCCGTATAAAATGATCAATTCTGGCAGCCTTGGCAGCCCTGCGGATATCCTGATCCCCGGCTCCTGTTCTTCCATATGCAATATTCTCCGCAACCGACCCATTAAACAGCCAGGTGTCCTGCAGCACCATTCCCAGAATGGAGCGCAGCTCCCTGCGGCTCATGTCATTGATGTTAACGCCGTCAATGGTGATCTTACCGCCCTGAAGCTCATAAAACCGCATCAGAAGATTAACCAGAGTGGTTTTGCCGGCGCCGGTGGGACCTACAATTGCCACCTTGCTGCCTGCCGGCACATGGATATTGATATCTTCCATCAAGATCCTGTCGTCCTGGTAACCGAAGCGCACATGCTCAAAGGTTACATTGCCCTTTGTGGATGTAAGAAGGCGTTGTTCCGTAGTATCAGGGATCTCCTCCAGCTCATCCTGAATCTGATACACCCGCTCGGCCGAGGCAATGGCTGCCTGGAGACTGTTCATGGTATAGGCAAACTGTGTGACCGGTTCGGAGACCTGGTTAAGGTATTGGAATATGGCCTGGATCTCTCCGATTGTAATGCTGCCGCGGATTACCGACATGGCCCCCCGCACAGCAATGATCACATAGCCGGTCTGGCCCAGGAAGCGGACCAATGGGTTGATGGCATAGGTGATAAACTGTGCCTTTGCCGAGGCTTTTTGCAGCTTTTCATTGAGCGCCCCATTGGTCTCAATCATTTCATCCTGAAGGTTAAATGCCTTTATGATTGCATTTCCGGTAAATGCCTCCTCAATATTGGCGTTCAGCTCGCCCAGGGCGGCTTGGTTTGCCGCATAACAGCGGTTGGTTTTTGTGGAAATCAGGGCAGCCACCACCACGCTGGCGATGATGGTGCCAAAGGCAATGGCAGTCAGCGACGGGCTGATGAACATCATCATGACAAAGGCGCCGATGATGGTGACAACAGCGGTAATCATCTGGCTCAGCCCCTCCTGCAGGGTGTCGGCCACCTTCTCCAGGTCACTTGTGACCCGGCTTAAAATCTCACCTTTTTTGTGGGAATCATAATAGCGCAGCGGCAGACGGTTCAGTTTGCCGCTGATGGATTTCCTCAGGGAAAGGGTGAGTTTCTGGGAAATCCCCGCCATAACATACTGCTCTATGAAGCTGAATAACATGCCGAACAGGTACAGCAGGGCAATGGCGGACAGGATTCCGGCCATCGCGGTCCCGTTGACCTGAAATGCTTCTCCAGTGGCAGAGGCATGTTTTACGCCATCGTAAATCTGGTTAATCGCCTGGCCGATCAAGGTGGGGGTCAGGATGTTAAATACTGCCGCCGCCACGATGCAGACGGTGACGATCAGCATCCGCCCTCTCTGCTTCATCAGGTCCCGGAAAAAACGTTTAGCAGTGCCTTTGATATTCTGGGCGCGGTCGCCTGACATTCCGTCATCATAAATATCCAGCTCTCTCTCTTCACTCATGCGGGTACCTCCTCACTCAACTGGGATTGTGCAATCTGCTGGTAGACCAGACAGTTCTTAAGCAGCGCTTCATGGGTGCCTTTGCCCACAATCCGTCCCTCATCCAGGACAATAATCTGATCCGCGCCGGTTATGGTGCTGATGCGCTGTGCCACGATGATCACAGCGCTGTCCGACACCTCCTGTTTCAACGCCGCCCGCAGCTTCGCATCCGTCTTAAAATCCAGGGCGGAAAAACTGTCGTCAAACAGGAAAATGTCCGGCTTTTTAATAATTGCCCTGGCAATGGAAAGCCGCTGTTTCTGTCCGCCGGAAAAGTTGCTTCCGCTCTGGGATACAGGCGCGGCAAGGCCCTGCCTGCTTTCGCAGATAAAATCATCGATCTGGGCAATTCTGGCGGCGCTGTGCATTTCCTCATCTGAAGCATCTTTCTTGCCGTGGCGCAGATTGTCTGCTATGGTTCCGCTGAAAAGGAATGCCTTCTGGGGGACATAGCCAATCTGGTCTCTCAGCTCCTGCTGGCCGTATTCACGGATATCCCGCCCTTTTATCAGGATATTGCCGCCCTGTATGTCATAAAAACGCATCAGAAGGCTGGCCACCGTGGATTTGCCGGAGCCGGTTCCGCCGATAATGGCAGTGGTCTGCCCCTTTTTGGCGGTAAAGCTGATATCGTGCAGCACATCTTCTTCCGCATCCTCATAGTGGAAGGTAACATGGCGGAACTCCACTTCATCTTCCGCGGAAAATGCCTGGGAATAAACTTCTTTATGGGAAAATTCCGGTTCAACGGCAAAGACCGCATTGATTCGTTCCGCACAGGCCTGGGCCCGGGGAACCATGGCCAGTACGGCCACGCCCATTACCAGATACATCAGGATCAGCACAGCATATTCAATGATCGCCATGATATCGCCGATCTGCATGGCCCCCGCGGCCACCTGCCTGCCTCCGATCCACAGGATCAGCAGGGTGCAGATGTTCATGATCCCCATGATAAAGGGCAGCACGCAGGCGAAGAACTTATTCACCCGTATGGCAGTATCAGCGTAGTCGGCGAAGGACTGGTCCACGCGTTCCTTTGCCTGCCCTGTCCGGTTGAATGCCCGGATCACGCGCACGCCGATGATATTCTCCCTGACCGTCCGGTTAATCTGATCCATCAGGGTCTGGAGCCGCTCAAACATGGGCGTAACCTTCCCCACTATGGCTCCGGCAAATGCCAGGATAAACAGCATCAGGCCTAAAATGATAAATGCCAGAAGGCGGTTCTTGGAAAAGGCCAGAATCAGCCCTGCCACGGTCATAAACGGAGCGGGCAAAAGCATTTGCACCATAGCTGAAAATGCCTGCTGTACCTGGACCACATCGCTGGTGCTCCTGGTAATCATGGATGCTGCGCCAAACTGGTTAAAATCATTGGCGGAGAAGGACTGAGCCTTACGAAACAAGTCTTTGCGGATATCACTGCCAATTCTGGTGGCCACATCTGTGGCGATATAAGTACCGGTCACCGATATACCTGCTGTCAGCAGCGCCACCGCCAGCATAAATCCGCCGGTCAGCCACACATAGTCCAGATCCCCGGCCACAATGCCGTTGTTTACAATGGCCGCTGTCAGGGTTGGTATA
This sequence comes from uncultured Clostridium sp., assembly GCA_900551225.1. Classification (GTDB taxonomy): domain Bacteria; phylum Bacillota; class Clostridia; order Lachnospirales; family Lachnospiraceae; genus Enterocloster. The sequence goes on along the minus strand of URUZ01000228.1, from coordinate 5,360 downwards.
TACAGGGTTCCCAATACCTGGAGAAACAGAAGCAGGAACATGAGCAATGTCCGCTTTTTATAGGGCTTTACAAAACGCATCAGTTTTAACATACGATGATTCTCCTCTTAATCTGCCTTGATATTTTTCTCGAAGCCCAGCTTCATCTGTTCCATCAGTACAATGGCAGCCTGCCGCTGTTCAAATGTGAGCTGTTCCATTGTGGCTTCTTCTGCGTTCATCATTTTTGTTATGATGCGGCAGGCGAACTCCCTGCCAGTCTGGGTGAATTTTATTGCCTTATTGCGGCGGTCGGAATCGATCTCCTTCATCTCAACATATCCTTTGTCCAGGAAGGATTTGATGATGATATTGACACTTTGCTTGGGGAGGCGGAGCTGCTGGCAGATGAATTTCTGGGTGCAGTCCTCCTGTGCGTTATAAATCATCTCCAAAACCAGCAGGCCCGTATAGGTCAGTCCCACGGATTCAGCATACTGATCATACAGGGATTCTAAGGAATCGAAAATGTCAAAAAATTGTCTCAGCTGTTCTCTTATGGTTGGTTTCTTCATGTTTGTACGCCTTTCGAAATTAGTAATTTTATTTTACTGTTCTGTGTATGGACTATATTAGCATGCCGATGTGGGGGAGTCAAGAAAATAATTCTAAACAATTTATAATGCATTTATATGGCCTGTCTCCGCAGTGGAAAATCATACCATTTTTTGGTATAATGAGAGAATGACATGTATGCATACACGGGAGGGGAACAATGGCAATTAGCCGGTTTAGAAAATATGCAGGATTCCTATTGGCTGCCGTGGCAGTCAGTGCGGCGCTGGCCGCATGCAGAAGCGCCCTGGCGCCGGCGGTTCCGGTGCAGGAGCCGGACCTGGTGATTTACACGGCACAGGAGGAGGCGGTGTATGAGCCGGTGATCAAGGAGTTCCAGGAGCGGACAGGATACAGGGTGGCGGTGAAGGAAGGGTCATCCAGGGAACTGCAGGAGCAGTTATCCGCACAGCAGAAGGAGACTGGGGAAGCCCCGGCCTGGGATGTGATATTTGGCGTGGGAATCGAGACTTTGGAGGAATCCAAGGCATTTCTCCAGCCCTATGAGAGCAGCCACGCGGACTTTATCAATGATTCGTTCCGCAGCGCGGATCACAGCTGGACCAGCTTCTCTGCGCTGCCGCTGGTGATTATGTACAATACCAATGTGGTTACTTACAGGGAATTGCCGGAGGGGTGGATGAGCCTGCTGGAGCCAAGATGGAAGGGCAGGATTGCATTTCTGGACCCGGAGATATCGGATATGTACTCCAACGCCCTGGTGACGGCCGTCCAGACCTGTTCAGGGACAGAGGATTATCTGCCGAGGCTGATGGGGAATCTGGATTACCGTACCTTAAACAGCATCGGCGCGGTTAATTCCGGTATCGTGGACGGCAGGTACTCCCTGGGCGTTACCCTGGAAGAGTCGGCCCAGGCCCTGCGCTCAGGCGGGGCGGATGTGGACTACATATATCCCAGGGAGGGGACCAGCGCGCTGCCGGACGGCACGGCCATTGTGAAGGGCAGCAGCCATGTGGAGGCAGCGGAAGAATTCCTGGACTTCACGGTCAGCAGGGATGTGCAGCGGGTGCTGGTGGCGGATTTAAACAGGCGCTCTGTGCGCACGGATGTGCCGCCGCTTCCGGGACTGGACCCCATCTCCAGGCTGGACCTGGTGGACATGGACCTGAAGGTGCTGTCCAGGGAGAAGGCGGCGGTGATGGCCCAGTGGAACAGGCTGATGAAGGAGTATGAGAGGGGGGCGGACTGATGAGATGGCTGCACAACCTTTCATTTAAAGCCAGGATTTTCTGGGGCTGCCTGCTGGTGGCCATGGTGCCGCTGATATTTTCCAGCCTTGTGATGATCCGCCTGTTCTCCGCTTCCGTGAGGCGCCAGGTGGCTGAGGAGGGGCTGCAGCAGGTCAGCGAGATCAACAGCCGTCTGTCCCAGCTGCTGGAAAACAGCGAGACAGCGTGCCGGAATCTGACTGAGGACGGTACAGCCGCCTGGGTGCTGATCGACAATAAGTCAGTGCAGATCCAGAAGGATTTATACCTTTCACTCTATCAGGCGGTCCAGGAGATCTACAGCAATGCCCAGTTCAATATCTATGATGCGGGTGGAAAGCTGAGATTCACCACAGACACGTCGCCCAAGAACAATTTTCTGCCCACCAACTGGGGGCTGCTGAAAAAGGCATCCCAGCGGGCGGGGATGACCTACTACAGGACAGACCCCTATCTCCCTTCCACGGACAATAGCATCCTGATGCAGGGGGCCTACTCCCTGGAGAGCACCCACGGAGCCAGAATGGGATATGTGGTGCTGGACTTTGGGCGGGATAATTTCGACAACCTGTTCAACGGCTTCTATGGTTACGGGGATGTGGTGGTGCTGCTGGATTCCCATCAGCAGGCCATCTACTGTTCGCGCCCGGAGTACGGGGAGCGGGAGATCGCGGAAATCCTCAGACAGGCCATGTCAGGGGGCGGCGCCGGAAATGATGAGGAGTATACCCAGTATTTCTGGGCTCAGGAGCCAAAGCACGGGTTTAATGTGCTTCTGCGGCACTCCGCCCCCATCACGGCGCCGGCGGTGCGCATCATGCAGACGGTCAGCCTGTCCCTGGCAGGTCTGGGCCTGATATTGTGTATGATCATATCCGGCGCCCTGACCAGAAGCATTTCCCAGCCGGTGAGCCAGCTGGACAAGGCCATGGCTAAGGTGAAGAAAGGGGATCTGTCGGTCCGCGTCAGAATGAACCGGCAGGATGAGATCGGCAGGCTGGGGGAGAGCTTCAACCGCATGACAGCGGACCTTCAGAAGTATCTGGACGACACGGTGCAGAAGCAGAAGGATCTGAATGAAACCACGCTGAAGCTGTACCAGACCCAGCTGAATCCGCATTTTATCTACAATACGCTGGATACGATCAAGTGGAACGCCAAGATCAACCAGATTCCGGAGAGCGCCATACTGGCGGAGAATCTGGCTGTGATCCTGCGCAGAAGCATATCCAGCAGCCCCTTTGTGCAGTTGAGGAAGGAGCTGGAGACCATTGAGAGCTATATTCAGATTCAGAAGATCCGGTTCACGGGAAGGTTCCTCTTTGAGACGGAGATTCCCGATCAGCTGGAGGTGTGCATGGTGCCCAAGATGATCCTGCAGCCTCTGGTGGAGAATGCGATTATCCACGGGCTGGACGGGTGCGAGAACGGCTATATCTGTATCTATGCGGCCCAGTCCGACGGGCTGCTGCGGATCTCCGTGGCGGACGACGGCTGCGGCATGAACCCAGAGATGGTGGCCTGGATCAACAGCGACAAGCCGGCGAAGCGGGAGGGGCATCTGGGCCTTTACAATGTGATTCATATATTGAAGATCTATTATGGGCCGGAATATGGGCTGAAGGCGGTGGTGACGGAGGAGGGAACCACGGTGACGGTGACACTGCCGGCAGCTACAACTCAGACCGCCTCGGCGGACAGGAAAAACGATGAGGGGAGGGATAGGGACAATGTATAAAGTGATCGTAGTGGAGGACGAAACCATGGTCCGCAGAGGTATCATTCTGACCATCAACTGGGCGGCGTTAAACTGCGTGATTGTGGGGGAGGCGGCCAATGGTGAGGAAGGGGCCGCGCTGATCCGGCGGCTGAATCCGGATATTGTGGTGACGGATGTGAAGATGCCCAGAATGGACGGCGTGGAGATGATTACAACGCTGCGGGGGCAGGGATGCAAGACAAAATTCATCCTTCTGACCGCTTACAGCGATTTCAAATATGCCCAGAGCGCGCTGAGGCTGGGGGTCAGCGATTATCTGATCAAGCCCCTGCGGGACGGGAATCTGGAAGAGGCGATTCTGCGGATCTGCGGACAGATGGAAGAAAATGTAAAAAAAGAGGAGGAGGCAAACGAGGCCCCCATCCTCCGATTCAATCTGGAGAAAAAAGCTAAAAGTAAGTATGTGGAACAGGCCATCCAGTTTATCCGCTCCAACTACAGGGAAGATATCAATATCAGCACTGTGGCGGGGAACCTGGAGATCAGCGAAGGGTATTTAAGCCGGGTGTTTAAAAAGGAGACGGACTATACGTTTACCAATTATCTGATCTATTACCGGATTCAGCTGGCCATGAACCTGTTAAAGGACTGCCGGGTGAAGGTCTATGAGGTGGCGGACCAGGTGGGGTATTCGGACACCAATTATTTCAGCGCGCAGTTTAAGAAGATTGTGGGGGTGTCGCCCTCTGAGTATCAGGACCGGTGCCGGTGACAGTGCCGGTCCCGGCAGAGGTCCCGTCACTGGCGGGTGCAGGGCCGGTTACCGTACCAGCGCCGCCCTCTTGGAGTTGAATTTCCATCCCGGAATCAGATACTGCATTGCCATTGCATCGTCCCGGTCATGATTCTCCATCTGCTGGTACAGCTTGTTGGCCTCCAGTACCTTGTCCATGTCTATGGTTACGCCTAGGCCCGGTCCCTTGGGGACTTCCAGATAGCCGTCCCTGATCTGGGGGGTATCCTTTAACAGGTTCTGGCCGTCCTGCCAGATCCAGTGGGTATCCAGGGCAGTTGGACTGCCGGGAGCGGCGGCCGCAGTGTGGGCGAAGGCGGCTAAGGTAATATCAAAATGGTTGTTGGAGTGGCTGCCCCAGGTCAGACCCCAGTCGTTTAAGATCTGGGCCATGCGCACACTGCCGCCGAATCCCCAGAAATGTGGGTCTGCCAGCACGATATCCACGGATTTCATGGCTGCGGCGTGGTAGAACTGGCGCCAGTCAGTGGCGATCATGTTGGTGGCAACGGGGAGCTTCACCGCGTTTTTGAACTCGGCCATGATCTCCCGGCTGCTGTAGCCTGCCTCAGGCCCGCAGGGATCTTCAATATAGGTCATGACGGATTCCATGGGCCGGCAGAGGCGGATCGCCTCGTCCAGGCTCCAGGCGCCGTTGGGATCAATGTTAATGCGGCCATGGGGAAACTGGCGTTTTAAGGCCTTCACAGCCTCCATCTCCTGAGCGCCGTCCAGCACACCGCCCTTTAGCTTAAAGTTGCGGAAGCCGTATTTCTCCTGAAGAACGCAGGCCTGCTCCACGATCTGTCCGGGAGTCAGCATCTCCTTCCGCCGCAGGCTGAACCAGGGGTCCGTGCTGCCGCTTTCGTCCAGGTAGGGCAGATCTGCCTTCTTCTTGTCGCTGACATAGAACAGGTAGCCCAGGGTTTCCACCTGGTCCCGCTGTTTGCCGTCGCCCAGCATTTCACACATGGGCAGATCCAGATACTGGCCCAGCAGGTCCAGGAGCGCGCATTCAATG
>URUZ01000227.1 GCA_900551225.1 uncultured Clostridium sp. | reverse complement strand
CTATTCCTCTGGCTGCGCTGGCAGACTACGACGTTTTGTCCTACTCCCTGGAACAGCTGATCGGCCAGCAGTTTCACCAGCTTCTTTTAGACCAAAAAGTAAAATTTCTGCCTGAGAAAACTCATTTTAAATTTAACAACGAACTGTATCTGGCCAACATGCTGATCGACTGGAATTATCCCCAGCCTGTGGGCCTGGTTGCAAATGTGCCCCATTTAAGCGAGTTCCCCGATCTGACCACCATCCCCATCAATGATGTGCCGGAGGATTTCCGGACCGTCTATATGGTTTATAACAACAAGGGGCCCCGTTCTCATGCAGTCAACCTGTTCCTTAAGTACATAGAGGACAACCATCCCTTCCTCACCCAATAGCCCTCATTCAGTGCACACCCAGAACGCGCGGCTTCCGTATCAGAGCGAAAGCCGCGCCGTATATCAGGGCTTAATCCGCCCTTCTCTCCGCAGTATCTCATCCAGGGCGACTCCGTGGTCTTTGGACTGCTGCCTGGCGCACATGCGCTCCAGGGGCAGGTAAATCAGCCCCCTTTTTTCAAAATAACAATAGATGCCAAAGCCCCGCTTGCACCGGAAGGTACACTCCACGCAGGGGTCTTTGTCACAGTACGCATATGCATCTTCATCGGCAAGGCCGAACAGCATTGGGGAGCGTTTTTCCTTCGTAGTATACTTCAGCTGTCCTCCGGTAAATGTGCGAAGCCATATCCACGCCGGCTTTTCGTTAAAATTTTCACAAATCCAGGTCACTTTAACCGCGTTTTCATTTACGCTGCCAATGATCTGATACGAGAGTTCAATGGCCGGTTCAAACTCCTCCGGGCTGTGGAGAACCAGCTCTTCCATCTTCCGTCCGCAGCAGGAAGGCTCTTGTTCAGCTGCGCCCAGGGAGCTGAACAGGCTGCCGCAGCCGGCGCACTGAAAGAAACGTACCGGCGGACATGTAACCTCCGGTTTTCTGACCGCGCGGCTTCTTAAATGTCCAAAACGGTTTTTGTCACTGGCAGGATTCATCTTCTTTCACCTTTCTTTTAAGTCTTTTCGCAGGAATTTATGCCCTGCTGTGCTTGCCTTGCCGCAAGCTCTTCTTTCAATATGTATCTCTGTATCTTCCCGCTCTCAGTGTAGGGAAGCCGCCCGATGTACTCGATCCGCTCGGGCCAGAGCCATTTACTCACCTTCTTTTCCGCCAGATAGGCGGATATTTCCTCCTTGGTCACTGGGTTCTTAGGATCTTCCGGCACAATAAAGGCGCAGATCCTCTCCCCCAGCCGGACATCTTCCATGCCTGTCACAGCCGCCCCGGCGATTCCCGGGCATCCGCTTAAGTTGGCCTCTATCTCAATCACGTTGAGGTTCTCGCCTCCGCGGACAATGATGTCCTTTTTGCGGCCGCATATCTTGATATTGCCTCCGCCGTCCCCATAGCAGAGATCCCCGCTGTAATACCAGCCCTGGTCATCCAGCACGCTGTCCGTGTCCTCCCTGCTTCCCAGGTAGCCGAGAAACACATTGGGCCCTCTGGAAATCTCTTCCCCCACCTGACCCGGAGGCACATCCTGATGATTCTCATCCACAATCCGGACCTCGATCCCCTCAGGGGTGACGCCGGACCAGAGCCCCTTCATGTCCATGGCTTTCTTTGGGGGCACCAGTATGTGGGGCACGCTCTCCGTGGAGCCGTAGCACTCGCATACCATCAGCCGGTGGGCGCTCCAGGCATGTCTGGTCAGCTCATAGGGCACCGGAGCGCCGCCGCAGACATAGAACTTTAAGGATTCCGGCTTGGGGACCCCCTCATCCATCAGTTTGAGGTAATCATAGATAAACGGCGTGGCCCCCATAGAGAAGGTACATTTCTCTTTGTCCATCATCTCTATGGCTCCGCGGGCATCATATGTTTCCATCAGGACCAGCTTTCCTCCGGAGAGCATGGATGACACGATTCCATGATGGAATCCCGTAGCATGGCTCAAGGGCGCCGGCATGAAAATGATGTCCTGGCAGGTAAGTTCCAGATACCTGTTGAAGATCCGTTCGCTGGAAATCACATTGTTGTGGCTTAACAGCACGCCGCGGCTTCCCTTGGTGGTGCCTGACGTAAACAGTATTACGGCCACATCGTTGGATGATGCGGCCGGACAGACCGGTTTTAGCGGTGAGCCGCCGGATACCTCATCAAAATAAAATTCCCCGCAGCCCTCTTTTTTTGACCCGATGTAAACATTCTGCAGCTCATATCCCAGCTCTCTTTCATTGGTACGCACAAAGCCGGCCATATCTTCTCCATGATAAGTGTCCAGGCAAAAGTGCAGCCGGCTCTTCACCAGTTTCATCTGGCGGACCCACTCCGCGGCCCCGGTGCGCATTTTCATGGGGACGACAACTGCGCCCAGCTTTAGGCAGGCATATACGATTGCCACAAACTCGCTTCTAGGCGTACACTGCAGCGTAACCATATCCCCCGCTTCAACGCCCCGGTTCTTCATCCAGCAGGCCAGGGCATTTGCCCTCTGATCCAGGCCGGCATAGGTGTACCGCCTGCCCAGGCTGTCCGCAACATACTCCCGGTCCCCGTAGTTTTCCACGGCTTCCTCCCAACAGTCAAGCAGCGTGCGGTCTGTCCATAAGCCATTTTCTTCATAAAATTTACGCTGTTCTTCGTTCATTTTTATTTCCATATGCCGCAACCTGATTTAAGAAGCACCAATCAATATTGTTACAATACGAATTGGTGCTTTGGATTAGTGACTATTTATACTCTTTCTCTAAACATTTAGCTATTGTCTGGCGCTGGATCTGGTTGGTTCCCTCAAAGATCTGGAAAATCTTAGCGTCACGCATCAATTTTTCTACCGGATATTCCCTGCTGTACCCATAGCCGCCAAATACCTGGACAGCATTGGAGGTTACCTCCTGCATGCAGTCTGTGACAAATGTCTTGGTAATGGCGCCTTCCTTGCGTACCAGGCTGCCGTTGTCCATCAGCTTCATGGTGTTGTTGACCAGGCAGCGGCTGGCATCCACCTTGATCGCCATGTCCGCCAGCATCTGCTGGACCATCTCAAACTTGATGATGGGCTGGCCGAACTGCTCCCGGACCTTTGCATATGCCACCGCCTCGTCAAGGGCCCGCTGCATGATGCCCACGCCCAGTGTGGAGATAAATGCCCTGGAAAGGTTCAGGGAATTCAATGCCAGTTTAAGGCCCTTGCCCTTCTCCCCGATAATGTTGGAGGCGGGCACACGGACATCCTGAAAGATCAGATCCGTTGTGTTGGAGAGGCGGAATCCCATCTTATCCTCATGTGCGCCCACGCTGAATCCGGGGGTATCCCTGTCAATCATAAACGCCGTGATCCCCTCTTCTGCCTTGAAGAAAGCAATGTAGAGAGAAGCGCACTCACCGTTTGTTGCGAATGTTTTGGTTCCATTCAGTATGTAGTCATCGCCGTCCTTAACTGCCGTTGACCGCAATGCGCCTGCGTCGGAGCCTGCGCCCGGTTCCGTAATTGCGAAACATGCGAACTTGCCTTCGGCCACCACGTCTGCAAAATAGCGCGCCTGCTCCGGAGTACCTGCCAGAATCACATTCCGAAGTGCCACAAATGTGGTGACAAGGGTATCGGCATATCCGGCGTCCACCTTGGCGATCTCCTCAAAGATCATGGCAGTGGTCTCATAATCCATGCCTGCTCCGCCGTACTCTTCCGGAATTTCCAGCATATGCAGACCCATATCGATTGCGGGCTGAAACAGCTCGATGGGGCACTCGCCTTTTTTATCGCATTCCGCAACATAAGGCTTTACTTCCTTTTCAATCATGTCATGGACCATTTTGATCAGATCTTTCTGTTCCTCCGTGTAAATCAGACCCATAATTAACGCTCCCTTCCTTATTTAAGCAATTTAAAATTATCTTCTTTGATACATTCAATATATCATAATCTATCCTCAAACTCTAATCGCAATCCCCTTGGTTTTTTGGTGAAATTATAGTTTTTTCTGATCGTTTTTTTGAATTTAGCCGACATTTTATACAACGGTGAACCTCACGCTCTGCGAGCGCTTCACCGCGCACAACAAAAAGAGGGAGCCGCAGCGCCCTCTTTCAGATTGGTTCAGTTATGCCCTTGCTTTCTTAATCTCCTGTGCAAGAACAGGGATTACTTCAAAAAGATTGCCCACTACGCCGTAGTCGGCTACGCCGAAGATAGGCGCTTCCGGGTCTTTGTTGATGGCGACCACATAGTCTGCTCCGCTCATACCCGCCAGGTGCTGTATGGCTCCCGAGATGCCGCAGGCAATATACAGTTTCGGCCCAACGGTTTTGCCGGTCTGTCCAACCTGATGAGCGTGGGAGATCCATCCGGAATCCACTGCAGCGCGGGAAGCCCCCACGGTCGCGCCCAGGGCATCTGCCAGCAGCCTGATGGTATCAAAGCCCTCCGGTCCTCCAACGCCTCTGCCGCCGGATACAATAATCTCAGCGCCTTCCAGATCCACCTTCTCATCCCCCAGCTCTTTGATAATCTCAAGAACCTGGGTGCGGATGTCCTTTGCCTCCACGTGGATATCTTCCCTAATAATCTCCGCTTTGGACTCTGCCGGCTCCCCCTTCTTAAATACGCCGGGGCGGATCGTACCGATCTGGGGACGGTGGTCCGGGCAGAGAATGGTGGCCATCAGGTTGCCGCCGAATGCAGGGCGGGTCCATGCAACGTTGCCGGTGGCCTCGTCGATATCCAGGGCTGTGCAGTCAGCCGTAAGGCCGGTCTGCAGGCGGCAGGAAATGCGGGGGCCAAGATCACGCCCGTTGTTGGTAGCGCCGATCAGAATTGTGGTGGGCCCATATTTTTCCACCAGTCTGCACATGGCAATCTGGTATGCATCTGTTGTATAGTGGCTGTACTCCTGGCCGTCAACCACGATGATTTTATCCGCGCCCTGGGCATTAGCAGCCTCAACGGCTGCGTCCACATGACTGCCAATGACAACGGCAACCAGCTGTCCGCCCTGTTTATCAGCGAGACGCCTGCCGGGGGTAAGCAACTCCAGCCCAACATTTTTTGCCATTCCGTTATCGTCGGTCTCAACGAATACCCAAAGGTCCTTTGTCATAACTTCCATCTCACTTACCTCCTCTTATATAATGCCGGCGCTGCTCAGTGCTGCAAACAGCTTTTTAGCAGAATTTTCGTTAGTATCTTCATGAATCATTTCACCGCCGGATTTCTTCTGAGGAACAAATGTCTTTTTAACCTTTGTAGGTGAGCCGCCCAAGCCGATCCTGGTCTCGTCAACAATCAGGTCGGAATCGGAAATGACCGGAATCTCCATGCGGTTGGCCGCCATCTTACGCTTGATGGTAGGAAATCTCGGGTCCCATGCGGGCTTTGTAAATGTTACAACAGCAGGCATATTGGCTCCGATGATCTCAGCGCCTTCCTCCAGCTCCTTCTTCACCTTTACCATGCCGCCGTCAACTTCGGCTTCCAGACCGTATGTAATCTGAGGATAACCCAGATGCTCAGCGATCTCAGGACCCACCTGGGCCGTATCGCCGTCAATGGCCTGCTTGCCGCAGAAGATCAGGTCAAATCTGCCTTCTTTATCTTCAATCATCTTGATGGCTTCACTGATAATATAGCTGGTTGCCAGTGTGTCGGAACCGCCGAACTTGCGCCCGGATACAAGATACGCTTTATCCGCGGCAATGGCCAGGCACTCCTTTAAAGCGTTCTTCGCCTGATCCGGGCCCATGGATAATACCACGATTTTTGTCTCAGGATTTTTGTCCTTAATTCTGGCCGCCGCCTCCAGCGCATACCCGTCGAACGGATTTACAATAGAAGGCACGCCCTGGCGAATCAATGTGTTTTTAACCGGATCAATTTTAATTTCTGTGGTATCCGGAACCTGTTTTACGCAAACAAGAATATTCATATTTTTTATCATCCCTCCAGCTAAATTTGTTTAAAGACCGGCGTATATGCCTCGCTGAAATAACCGTGTCTGTCCAGCACGTTGAGTATATTGCGCCCCTCTTCTGTTCCCTCAATAATGCGGCGCGCCCTCACACTGTCGCCGATATTGACAATCTCCACATTGGTGTCCTCAAACTCTTTGTTCAGCTCATCCAGAATCGGCGCATTGGCCTTCATGCCCAGGCAGACGAACCCATAGTCAAAGGTCAGTTCCTGCTGGCCTCCCTCCGGCATTTCCACCACAAATGAAGCTGATTTCACCTCCAGAAGCTTTGTATTTACAAACTGGCGTACATTGTGTTTTTTCATCAGAGCGGTGGTATCTGCCTTTGTAACCGGGTCAAGTCCATTGCCGATGGCCGACATCATTTCCACGATGCTGATGGCAGCTCCCCTGGCGGCAAAAAACTCAACCACATCCAGGCCCACAGCCCCGCCTCCGATGACAACCACTGTCTTTCCTTCTAAATCCTTGGGGTACTCATTGACCTGCCGGATCATACCGAGGATTGAAGATACCCTGCCGCCCTCTTTATCCACATTTTCCGCAATGCCCTTAATGGGCGGGAGAAGGGGGTTGGAGCCAGTGGCATTTACAACAATATTGGGGTTCATGCTCCTCACCATGTCCAGTGTGGCTTCCACCCCCTTAAATACATAGAGGTTATGCAGCTTGCCCACACGGTGGATCAGATAGTTGGGGAAGTCCGCCAGACGCCTTTTGTCCGGAATCTTGGAGATTTCAGCAGCAAGGCCGCCCAGATAGGTCTTTTTCTCAATGAGGAAAACCGTACATCCCACTTCCGCCGCCACACATGCTGCCTCCATGCCGGCGGTTCCGCCTCCGATCACCACAACGTTGCAGGGCTTGATCAGTTTGCGTTTCGCGTAGTCCGCCTCCTTGTTGACAGCGGGGTTTACCGTACAGCGGATGGGGCGGTTGATGCCGATGCGGTGTCCGGCGCAGCCTATATTACAGGAAATACATTTGCGGATGTCCGCTTCATCCCCAAACTCCACTTTATTCACCCAGTCAGGGTCCGCAATCAGCCCGCGGCCCATGCCGATCAGGTCTGCATCCCCCCTGGCCAGTACATCCTCCACCACCTGGGGATCGCGGTAATTGCCCATGGAAATACAGGGCTTCCCAAAACGTTCTTTCACTGCCTTTGCCATGTAGGAACGCCATCCGTCCGGCAGATAGCTGGCGTCAATCTGATACTGGATGGAGCCGTTCAGCCCTGCGGACACATCGAACATATCCACCTCATCCTTCAGGTATTCCAGATATTCCAGGCAGTCGTCCAGGGTGTTGCCGCCCTCCATCAGCTCATCGGCGCTGATTCGCAGAATGATGGGAAAGAATGGTCCCACCTGTCTGCGGACTTCCTCAATCACCATCCTGGCAAATCTGGACCGGTTCTCTGGGCTGCCCCCGAACTCATCTGTCCTGTTGTTGGTAAGGGGTGACAAGAACTGGCTGATCAGGTAAGAATGTCCGGCGTGAATCTCCACTGCATCAAACCCGGCTATCTGGACTCTCCTTGCCGCCTCCCCGAACTTCTTCACAATGTGTTCAATCTCCTCCTTCTGGAGAGGGCGGGGAATCTCTCCGCCTTCTTTGGAAGGAATATCAGAGGCGGAAACCGGCTGCATCCCGATTCGGGAGGCCACAGCCGAGGCCCCGGCATGGTTGATCTGCAGGGCAATGCACGCTCCGTGCTTATGAACGGACTCGCACAGCATAAAAAGCCTGGGAATATAATTGTCCATATCAATGCGCAGCTGGGTTGTACCGTTTGATCCCTGGGGCGAATCCACGCTGGCATTCTCCACAATAATCAGGCCTGTACCGCCTTTTGCGCGCTGCTCATAATAATTAATATGTAAAAAGCTCATCTCACCGTTCTGCCCTCCAAAGTTGGTTCCCATGGGCATCATGGTGATCCTGTTCTTAACAGTCATACGCTTCACGGTCAATGGAGCAAAAATATGACAATACTTGCTTTTCAATTTATATCCCCTGCTCTTTCTTATAGCTTCGGTATTCATCTGTGGGCATGTCAAGGCCTGTGTACAACTTGTAGGCAGCAGCCCCCTGCCATAACAGCATGCCCTCTCCGCCAATGACGGTCTTGCAGCCTGCCTCCTGCGCTTCTCTCATCATGCGTGTGACCAGAGGATTATACACCGTATCCGTCACAATCAGGTCGGGGCGGAATACGCTGGTATCTGTGATAAGGGTTCCATTTTCATTGGGCTTCATTCCTACGGATGTGGCGTTTACCAGAATATCCGCCTGGGCGATATCTGCTTTCAGTGTTTCCTGATCGTCAATGCAGGTAACCTTTACCTGGCAGCCCGGAACTTCCGCTCTAATTTTTTCGGCATTTTTCTTTGCTTTTTCAAGGAATGGGTCATTGCCGTTGAAGATGGAGAGGGATTTTGCGCCCTCCAGCGCACATTCCACCTGGATGGCCGTAGCTGCTCCGCCGGCGCCTAAAATAACCAGGTTCTTACCTTTTACTTCCACGCCATGCTCTTTTAAATTGAGTACAAAGCCGCTGCCGTCGGTCATGTGGCCGGTCAGCCTGCCGTTGTCATTCACCACTGTATTGCAGGCGCCGATGATTCTGGCCGCTGGGGACAGATCATCCATATATTCCACAACCGCGGTTTTACAGGGCATGGTAACGTTAAAGCCTCTCACTTTTAAAAGGCGGAGTGCAGCAATAGCCTCCTTCACCTGGTCCTCCTTGATATCGAATGCCATATAAGCATAATCCTGATTGTGATATCTGAAGCTGTAATTATACATTGCCGGCGAACCGGAATGTCCTACCGGGCTGCCGATCAGGGCAAGTAATCCTGTCGATCCTTTGATTCTCTGTTCCATTTTGAACCTCCTTGTATAATAATGTTGTAGTCATGCAGACTACTTAGTTAATTAGTTGCTTTATTGGATGGATTCAGCTCAACACTTCCATCGTATTCCACAAAAATATGTTATTATTATAGCTTATTTAGG
>URUZ01000226.1 GCA_900551225.1 uncultured Clostridium sp. | reverse complement strand
GACCAGCGGCAGGCGCCTCCTGACCGGCGGCAAACCTCTCCGGCACCTCCTCCAGCAGCACCTCCAATGCCAGATGTTCCAAATCATTGAAATCCAGCACATTCCGGTCCTTCTTTTTCTCCCTGTAGCAGCGGTCAAACTCCTGGGTCAGGTCCAGCAGCGTGGACAGCACCTCCCTAGTACCGCAGATGGCCGCAGTCATCTCCTCCGGGGACTGGGAGGCGTAGGTCTCCCTGCATTTGGCCACAGCCTTTTTGGCCCGGTCGCGGCAGGCGGACACATAGGCCTTTTTCTCCGCGTCAATCTCCTTGCTGCGGATGGAGGCCAGACGGTCAAAGGAGATATTCTGAAATCCCTGGTAAAGGCCCTCATAGGTGCCCTGTGCCGCAGATGCCAGGATTGCCTCAATCTGGCGTTTGTCGCTGACCAGCATAGGCTCATAAGCCAGAGGTCCATTTTCCTCGCGGCACACATCCAGCGCGTCTCCCAGCTGCAGCGCCAGCTCCTCCATCTGAAGACACACATCATTTAACACAAACTGCATCCAATCGCTGGACTCCATCTGGTCCAGGCGCTCCGCAGCCAGCTCCCTGCGGCAATTGTCCACCCACTCCATGGGCCAGGGATGGCTCTGGGAGAACTGCCAGGCCTGGAGAATCACATCCTCAATGCCCGCGTCGGACTTCCCTCTGCCAAACTGCTCTACGAAAGCGGAAAATGCCTCCCCGCCATTCTGATACTGCTCCTCCAGCATCTCCTTCATCACATCCGCCCGCAGCAGCGACAGCTCCCCCTCATCGCCGATGCGGAAACCCGGATCAATGTCCAGGGTATTGTAGTGGTTGCGGATCAGGTTCAGGCAGAAGCTGTCGATGGTGGTGATTTGGGCCTGGGGAATCAGCGCCCCCTGAAGCCACAGATGCTCATCCTCCGGCCGCTGTGCCAGAAGCTTGTCCACGGCTGTGTTGATACGCTCTCTCATCTCCGCGGCCGCTGCGTTGGTAAAGGTCATCACCAGCAGCTGGTCGATATTCAGAGGGTGTTCCCCCTCGCTGATCATGCGGATAATCCGCTCCACCAGCACCGCGGTCTTGCCGGAACCGGCTGCCGCAGAAACCAGCAGATTCCGCTTCCTGCTGTCAATTACCTGCTGTTGGTTAGTGGTCCATTTAACTGCCATTGTCCGGCTTCCTTTCTGTCTTTTGTTCCTCCGCTGCCAGCTCCTCCCAGACTTCCTCCGGCTTTATAGATTTCAGCCGCCGGTAGCCGTAGCCCGCGGTCTTGGTGTCAAAGCCGCAGACCGCGTGGTACGGACAGTAGTCGCAGGCGGTTCTGGTCCCCTGCTTGTAGGGCGCCAGGGAGGCTCCCCCTTTCAGAATCTCCTGGCCTGCGGCCTGAAGCTTTTGGTTCACATAGCTTTTCAGCTGGCCGAACCGCTTGCTGCTGGCCACTGAGGAACGGCTCTCCTGGATCAGGCCTGCCTTCAGGGAGACGGGGATTACATCCGATTGTGTCTCAATGTCCCGGTCCATATGGCGGATCACATCCAGCTCACTGTTTACAAGGCCGTTCATCCGCAGCTGGCGGAGAATCTGCTGTTCGATCTCCTCAGCTGTCATAGGCTCCTTCTTGTCCACCAGGGGGTCCTGGATATTATAATAGAAGATACCCGCAGGCACCACGTCCAGTTCCGGGTTGCGGCGCTGCTCCATCTCCAGGGCCGCATCCATGTACACCACCAGCTGCAGCTGCAGCCCGTAGTACAGGGCTGCCAGGTCAAAGCTGGTGCTGCCTGACTTGTAGTCAATTATTTTCACATAAAGCTTCTTTTCATCCCTGCACAAATCCAGACGGTCAATGCGCCCCCGCAGCTGCAGTTCTTCTGTGTCCGACAGGGCAATCCGCATGGCCTTTAAATTGTCAACCGCTGAGAAGGACACCTCGAATCCGGCCGGATTAAAGTCCCCCCGCTTTACCTGCTCCGCCAGCGCCCAGATGGTACGGTCCGTCATCCGCTCCACCCGGCCCGCCATGTAGGCGTAGCGGGCCGAACTCTGCATGATGGTATTCCCATAATTTTCCACAACCTGGGCCACACTCTCCTTCACCAGCAGACGGCGTCCATCATCCGTCAGATCCTGCCAATCTTCCCCCCGCTCCTTCATGACCCGGAAGCAGCTGTCAATGGACTGGTGGAACAGGTTGCCCATGTCCACAGCTTCCAGCTCATACTCTTCCCGCTCCATCAGCTCCAGGCCGTAGCGCAGGAAATGGGCGTATGCGCAGGAGGCATACTGCTCCAGCCTGGTAACGCTTCCCTGAAGAATATTCCCGTAGAGTGCCCGGGCAGCGGCTCTGCCGATGCCCCGCTCCTCGTAGGAGTAAAATGCAGCCTCCACCAGCCGCTTCACCTCCTGCTGATAATCCGGCGAGTCGAAGAACCAGCGGTACAGGGACAGGAATTCCCGTTCCCTCTGCGCCTCCTCCCCATCCTTCCCGGAAGGAGCCAGGGGTTCCCTGCGGTCCCTGTACTCCTTCAGCCCCTGGATCAGCAGTTCCTTTCCATCCCGCACAGTGCGGACCGGCCACTGGACCTCAGAGCCGTCGATGGTCTTTAGATCGGGAAACAGCTTGCGGACCTCTCCCAGCAGCACGGAGGGGCGCAGGCTCTTTCCATCGGCTCCCCGGCCGGCATAGGTGATTACCAGCTGTTTCTCAGGCTTGGACAGCTGCAGGTACAGGTAGAATTTCTGCATACAGCCATCTTCCCTGGCGGTGGGAGCCAGCTCCATCCGGTGGGATTTGAAGAATTCCCGGTCCCGGTCGTTGAGCAGGCTGCCGCCATTCTTCTTCTGGGGAACCACTCCATCGTTGACTCCCACGAAAAACAGCACCTTCACGCCGTCCAGCCGGCTTCTGGTGATATCACCTACCATAACCTGGTCAATGGTGGCAGGGATAAGGCCCACTTGGATTTCCGCAAAACCGGCATCCAGAATCTGGGCATAGCTTTTGCGCTCCGCGCGCTCCTCACCCAGCAGTCCGGTGAGGCGCTCAAACAGCTCGGACACCAGTTCATAGACCTGGCCGTATTCCCTGGCCAGGTTCTCGTCCCCGCGGCGGCCTCTGTCTGAAAAATACGCCTGGTATTCCTCCAGCTTCTCTCTCAGGTTCATGGTCTCCAGATAAGCTCCCAGGGCTTTGGTCACATCTGCCACCGTAGCCCCCTTGGCAGTCATGGCCTCCCGCAGAGGACGCAGTGGTTCCAGAATCCACAGGCGGAAGGCGTTCAGCTCATCCAGATTCAGATTTTCAGATCCCCGGTACTGTTTCTCCCACACCTTGTCCCAGCGTTTCCAGCCATTGATGCCCAAGGCCCTTACATAATTTTCCAGCCGGTCTGTCATCAGGGAGGCCGACCGGCGGCCGTACCGGCGGTCGGGCAGCTGCAGCAGCGGATCGTCCTCCGCCAGATCCGTCGCCGCAGCCTCCACCAGCCCGCTCTCCCACAGCTCAGTCATTCCCCGGCCTGCCGCCGTCTCCTCCACCCCAAAATCATACACCAGCCCAGTCTTCAGATACCGCATCACGCTCTCATAGGAGAAGTCACGCATCACCTCCAGCACTGCCCGGATCAGCTCCACCATGGGGTTTTCCAGAATGCTCTTCTTATCATCCATAAAATACGGGATACCCGCCTGCTCAAACTGGTGGGAAGCCTCCCTCCCGTAGGAAGCCATATCCCCGGTAATGACCGCCATATCCCGGTAGCGCAGGCCCTGCTCCCGCACCAGGCCCTCGATGCTGTTAGCCACGTAGCGGATCTCCTCAGCAGGGGTCTGGCCGCAGAACAGCTGCACCTGTCCGGGGTCCCCCTTCCGGCATTTCCCGTTATAGCGGTACAGGTTCTGTTCCAGGAAATCCAGGGCCGGGCTGTCTTTGAACCGCCAGGCAGGGCGTTTATCCAGCACCACGTCTTCCCTGATGGCGGCATGGTTCTCCCTGGCCATTGCGGCCAGACGGCATACCGTGTGTTTACTCATATAAAACAGATTCTGTATCCCGCTCTCACGGTAAGGGTCGGCGCCCTTGTCCACCGTCACAGCGCAGACCACGTCCAGGGCGTGGGTGATGAAGATCTCCACCAGCCGGTACTGCACCGGCGTAAAGCCGGTATACCCGTCTAAGAAGATCACGCTGTTTTTCAGCAGCTTAGACCGCGGCAGCTCCCGGCACAGAATGTCCAGGATCTCCTCCGCGGTGATATAGTGATTCTCAATATAATCCTTAAACTCCTGGTAGATCAGCTGCAGGTCCCCCAGCTTCTGCTCCAGCAGAGGGTTGGGGGCCTGTTCCCGGAGTTTTTCCAAATCCTGGGGACTGATTCCGTACTGGTACAGCTCAGACAGCTGTGACTTCAGCTGGCTGATGAAGCCGGCCTGTCCCAGGTGGCCGCCGTAGAGGCCAAGGCCCTTTTTCCTGGTGCCGGACACCTTGCGGATCACCATGGATTTACCCATGTCGTCCAGCACCACCGGCATTTTCACCGCCAGTTCGTCAAAGACCCGGTAGGCCAGCCGTTTAAAACTCAATATATCAATATTCATCACCCCGTGTCTGGGATGAAGCCGGATGATCTCCTTCTGTGCCTGCATGGTGTACTGCTCCGGCACCACCACCAGATACCGCCTGTCCGGCTGCTCCATGGACATGCGGATGGCCTGTTCATAGAGATACCGCGTTTTTCCTGATCCGGCTCCGCCGAATACAAACTGTAATGCCATTGCCTCTCCTCCCTGATCTGCGGATGAATGTTGTAAACTCCGCTCATATTTCCCACATCCGGCTCATAAGCTATAACAAATTCTACCGGAGGTTTTATCTATGAGCTCCAAAACTAAAATCGTTGTGCTGCGCATGAAAGAGATTATCTACACCGGAATCTTTATCGGCCTGGCCGTCCTTTTGGTCACCTTGTGCCTCATCATGTTCCGTCCAAAAAAAGATACAGCCGGCAGCCAGGCCGCCAGCTATATCCCCGGCGTCTACAGCGCCTCTTTAAACCTTGGAAACCAGAACGTGAATGTGGAAGTCGCAGTGGATGCCAACAGGATCAGCGCCATCTCCCTGGTGCCCTTAAGTGAAGCCGTCACCACCATGTACCCGCTGATGCAGCCCACACTGGATGATCTGGCATCTCAGATCGTAACCACCCAGTCCCTGGATAATGTTACATACTCCAACCAGTCCCGCTATACCTCTGGCGCGCTGCTGGGAGCCATTGAAACAGCCCTGGACAAAGCGAAGGTTCAATAATATCCAGGTCTTACTCACAATTTATGCAAAGGCTGCTGCCAATGCCCTTTCCGGTCCGCTCCGGCCCATTTGCCCGAACGCTTCCCGCAGCGCGCACTGCCCAGCAGCCCTCTCCAATCTGTTATCTTTTATTTTTCTTAGTATCCGCTTCCGGACTCTTGCGGAAATGTTTGCTCTTGAACACATACACATGGAGGACCAGGGTCAGCCCGAAGATCACCATCAGCGCCCACTCCAGCATCTCCGAGATCATCCCCGAAGCGATGAGAAAGCTGCAGGCCGCATCCGCCAGAAACACCCACTTCTCCACCGCGAATACCTTATCCACATCATAGTCGCTTTTCTTCACATTGCTGCCCGTAAATATCAGAAAATCCTTGCCCATAAACAAATCAATGCTTTCCGCAATACATAATCCACCCATAAATAAAAATATCAGATCCATGGTTCCTCCTTCTGTGTTCCTTTGGACATTGGTCCGCCGCTGCCACAGCGTCACTCCGGTGTGCTAAAACGAACATATGTGTCGTCATTTTACCACATATGCTGTGAAACCACAACCCGCTATTTGCAGCCGTCCCCCTCTGGGCAGACTGATTTTATCCTGGAAGTCTCGCAACCCATCCCGCTTTATGGTATGATGAAGAAAGGATAGTTTGAGTACATAGGATAGAAAGGGGCGAATATGCGCAGGCGAGATATTTGGATCATTTTGGCTGTACTGACTGCGGTTTCCTGCTCTGCAGCATGTGGGGGCAGCTATCAGGCCGGCGGCGCCGGTTCTGCCGCAGAGAGCAGGTCAGGGGAAAGGGACAGCTATACAACAGACAGCAGAAGCACTGATTTTGAAAGCAGAGATGAGAAGCTGGATTTCCTCAGGAAATATCTGGAAATGCCCTCAGAGGTGACGGATGCAGCTTATCATATAGTATACCAGGACAACTCCCAGGGAGCCGTTCCCGGGCCATCGGACTGGGAGATCAGTGTTGCGCTTCAGGTAAATGAGGGCGCCATCCCCCTGTGGACAGAGGGCATGAAGAAGATACTGCCCCAGCAGGTTGACAATGGGTGGTGGGAGGAGCTAAAGACCCCGTCATTTACATGGGAGATTCCGGGAGACGCGGTATATTATAAGAGGCCCGGTTCCCAGAGCTACCTGGTGGTCTGCCCCGGGACTGATATCATATTAAAATTTTTCTCCACCACATACATACCGCCGGCGCTTGTAACCTCTGATCCGCAGGAAGCATTTCCCGGCCATGAAGCCGCAAAGGCCGCGGCGGCTGAGGCGCTGGGCTATGACGAGTCCACAATCCCTTTTATAGAGACTGCCCAGGTGATGAATACACGGAACACGGAGGGGCAGGAGGTTGAGCTCATATGTCTGAGAGCCATGTATTTTGACAGCCCCATCTACGGTATTCCCGTGCTTGCAGTGAGCTTGGACGGCAATATCCATATCCGGGTGCTCTGTGATGGTTCCTATGAGGATGAATTCTTCCTGGCAGATATAACAGGGGACGGGGTGGACGAGCTTCTGGCCAATCACTGTACCGGCGTAACAGGCGGGGCAGGCTCCTATCAGTCGGCAGTCTACCAGTTAGGCGGGAAATACACGCTTAAAACGCTGTTTGAAAACCCGGACAGTAAGACCGGCAATACCTTTGACAGCCTCTTCGGCCTTCACATGGCGGAGGATTACGTCTGCACGGTAGTCAACGGATATACTGGCTCAGAGACTGTATTTACACACAACGATTTAAAGGACAGCCCCTACTATGACAAAGAGGGGAATCTCACAGATAAAGGCCGGGAACGGAACCAGGCGGATCTACTGGAAGCCGACCCCTTCTTCTTTATGTTCCGGCCAGTGGACACGGACGGGGATGGGATCTATGAGATCATGACTGCCCAGTATTCCTACCTGTGGGGGAGATCCGACAGCCTGGGCAGCGCCTGCACGATTCTCCGCTGGAGCGATATTTCCCCGCACCTGTATATCGCACAATCCAAATTCCTGGCAAATGGAGAGGAGGGCGAGGGGGATGGCCCCGGGTATGATTGGTATGAGGAGGAACCCCAGGACACAGAGGACAGCCGGAATTCGGAGGAAGTGCGCCGCCTGGTCTGCGAAACCATAGAAAACATGGATTTCACCCCAATAGAATATCCCCTGGAATCCTCATTCCACGGTTCAGAGACCGACCGGAGATACAGGGAGGTATTTTACCAGGTGGTGACCAGCCAGAGGCCGGTGCTTTGCAGGAAATACAGATCGCTTGAGTATGAGGAGGTGAATTATCCCCAGATCCTGAACATGGATTGGATGGACGAGAAGCTGTTCCAGTCCCAGGTATTGGAGCAGATCTCCCGCTATTACTATATGGATTATGACGGGGACGGGCTTCCGGAGATGATGGTGCGTCACATGGGAATCTATGGATTTAAATACATCCCTGAGGAAGACCAGGTTTATCTGTTTCATGACTACGCCCCCAGCAGCTACGTGGATCTGATGGGCGCAGGACAGATGTACTTCCACAATCCATGTCTCGCAAACAAGGACATGTATTCCTATTCTTATGAAGACAGGAACGGGAACTATGAATTTGCAGGCTTTGAAACCATATCACAGTGGTACGGGGACCGCAATGAATATAAGGAATATTATTATGTGAGCGCGGACGGATACCGGGATGTGGAGGTCAGCGGGAAGGTGTATGACCGGCTGATCGGCCGGCTCTGGGATGCATATGAGAATGCCCCTGTCCCTATGAACTTTGAGGAATTTTTCGGAAAATGACTATAGCGTTTCTTAAAATTCATGCTTCCACCAGCGATTTACCGTACACAAAAATCCCGCCGCAGGGCTTCTTCCCCTGGGGCGGGTCACTTGTACTCCATAATTCCTGCCCCCCGGGGCCATGGACTGCAATCCACGGCCCCGGGGGCTCATCTGACACTCCAACTGATTATGAGCAGATCGTAAAATTCTCCGGCGTCTCCCCGTTTCCCGGCGCCCTATCAACATAAACTTTGGTAAATTCTTCCAGTTTTGCCCAGGTAAACATGGCCTTGATCCTGTACTTGGATTCATCGATCAGAAGATACCGGTTCTGGCTCTTCTTCATGATCTCCTTCTTCATGGTGCCGATCTCCATGTCGAAAATGTAGACCTCCCCGCTCTCCGTGCTGACCCCGTTGGTACTGAAAAATGCATGGTCAAAATTGAAGCTGCGGATCATTTCCACTGCCATAGGGCCTGAGCTTAAATCATAGTCCGGCGAAAAACGGCCTCCCAGCAGATAGATATCCCCCTTGTAGGTAATGGGAATCTTCTTGATCAGATAAATGCTTGGCGTCACGATCTTCACCTTCCGGGCCAGCAGCTGGGGCAGCAGGTACACCGGCGTGGTACCTGAGTCCACGTACACGCAGTCCCCATCCTTCACATTCAGCACAGCCCTGCTGCAGACCGCCTCCTTGGCCGCGGCGCACAGGTTCTCCTTATTCACGGTTGGCACCTCGTTAAATGCGCTCAGGGTGTCCGACACCTCCCTGCACATGGCGCCTCCCCGTTCCCTGGTGATAAGTCCCTGTTCCTCCAGCTCAATGAGATCCCTGGTCACCGTTGATTTCGACACGTCCAGCTGGTCCATCAGTTCCTTTATGGTCACAAATGACTGTTCTTTTACAATACTCATTATATGGTAAAGCCTTTGCTGTGACAGCATATCCATCGCCTCCTTTGCCCATATCATAGC
>URUZ01000225.1 GCA_900551225.1 uncultured Clostridium sp. | reverse complement strand
TTGAATAATCGCGGAAGTGTGAAACCGGATGTTGAGGAGCGGGTGAAGATGGTTGCCGCCTCCATGGGGTACAAGCCCAATGCGGCGGCTAAGGCATTTTCCACATTGAAAAAGAAGATGGTTTTTGGTATTCTGCTGCCCAGTATAGGGGACCTGTTTTTTGAGGACCTGATTGCAGGGATTTGGGAAGCCCAGAGAGAGCTGGAGGACTATGGGGTTAAAATCATTTTAAAGGAGACATCAGGTTATGATGTGGACCGGCAGCTGGAAGAGATTGACGAACTGCTGGGGGAGGGAATTACCGCCCTGGGTCTGCTGCCTTTAATGGACGGCAGGGTGGCCAGGAAGATCGACAGCATTGTGGATTCAGGTATTCCGGTGGTAACCATCAACTCCGACATAGAGGACTCCCGACGGAACATATACGTGGGGACCGATTTTAAGAAGAGCGGGAACCTGGCCGCCGGACTGATGGGTCTGATCAATCCCAGGGCCCGGGTACTGATTTTAACAGGTTCATCCAAGCTTTTGTCCCACAAGCTGCGCATAGACGGTTTCTATGAGAAGATAGAACAGCGTTTTCCGCAGATCTCAGTGATTGATACCATCGAGTGCAGGAACAACAATTTTACTGCATATGAGGGGGTGAAAAGGGCCATTGAGGAGCACCCGGAGATGGATGCCCTGTACATCACGGCTGAGGGGATCAAGGGGGCCTGCGAGGCGGTGTCCCTTCACCCTGAGAGAGAGATCAGGATCATCTGTTTTGATGATGTGAACTATGTGAAGGAGTATATAAAAGAGGGGAAGATCAGCGCCACGATCTGCCAGCAGCCCAACCGTCAGGGCTATGAGGCGGTCAAGAGCATGTTTTCCTGGTTCGCGAACCCCGATTCTTTTAAGCAGGACAGTATTCTGATGGAGGGCGTCATCAAAATTTGCGAGAATATTTAACCGGTTATTTCTACAGAGAGGGGGAGCAGAATGCAGGCAGATGGATTTCTGTTTGAAATGCGGCAGGTTACAAAGGAATTCCCAGGTGTGAAGGCATTGGACAATGTGACATTTCAGGTGAAACCTGGCACTGTCCATGCGCTGTGCGGTGAGAATGGGGCCGGGAAATCCACTTTGATGAAGGTTTTGGCGGGCATTTACCAGCCTGATGGGGGAGAGGTCGTGATTCAGGGCAGAACGGTGCATATTCAGGATGCCAAGGACGCCATGAACAAGGGGATCAGTATGATCCATCAGGAACTGAACCTGTTTCCGCAGATGACGGTGGAGGCCAACCTCTATATTGGGCGGGAGAACAGCCGCTTCGGCGGTGTTGTGAACCGGAGGCAGAACCTGGCAGAGGTGAACCTGATTCTGAAGGAATATGAGATTGATATAGATCCTAACATCCGCATGGCCCAGCTGACCATTGCAAAACAGCAGATGATCGAAATCGTAAGGGCCATTGCCTTTAATGCACAGATCATAATTATGGATGAGCCCACCTCCTCCCTCACGGAGAATGAGACAAAAACGCTCTTTAAAATGATTCACAAGCTGGTGGAGCAGGGCAAGGCCGTTATTTACATCAGCCATAAGCTGGACGAGATCTTTGAGATCGCGGATATGGTTACCGTAATCCGGGACGGCAGGACCATTGGAACACTGCCAATTGAAGAACTGGATAAAAAGAAGATTGTTAAAATGATGGTGGGCCGGGACTTAAAGGACGTCTACGGAAAGGAAAAATGCAGGATTGGTAAAGAGAAGCTGCGCGTATCCGGCCTGAGCCAGGGGAAAGCGTTCAGAGATATTGACTTTCAGCTGTATGAGGGAGAAATACTGGGGTTTCTGGGGTTGGTGGGTGCCGGCAGAAGCGAGGTGGCGGAGACCATCTTCGGCCTTCGCAGGGCCGACCAGGGCCAGGTGTACATCTCAGGAGAGAAGGTATCCATCAGACACCCATGGAACGCCATTGCCAACAAGATGGCATTTATTACAGAGGACCGGAAGATCTACGGGTTGAGCCTGATCCACTCAGTCCGGCAGAACGTGGTCATATCCAGTATGGGCAGATATGCCTCCAAGGCTCTGGCCGTTGTCTCCCAGGCAAAAGAGAAAAAAGCGGCAAATGATATGATTGAGGCCCTGCGGATCAAGACACCGGACCAAGCCACCAGGGTGGAGACGCTGAGCGGAGGGAACCAGCAGAAGGTAGTCATCGGCAAATGGCTTCTGACGGAGCCGGATATTCTGATCATGGATGAACCCACCAGAGGCATTGATATCGGCGCAAAGTCGGAGATATACCGGATCATGAACGACATGGCGTCCAGGGGGAAGAGTATACTGATGATCTCTTCGGAGATGCCCGAGCTTCTGGGGATGTGCGACAGGATACTGGTGATGTGCGCCGGGAAACAGATGGGGATTTTTACCAGTGAGGAGTTTAACCAGTTTAAATTGATGGCCTGCGCGGCTGGAGAGACAAAGGAGGAGGCCGAGGCATATGAAAATTAAGGCGGATTTTCTGAAAAAGAATATCATCTATATTGCGTTTATTGTGATGGTTATTGGGCTGAGTATATTTTCCGACTCTTTTTTAACCTTGACAAATATCAACAATATCCTGAGGCAGTGTTCCATGGTGGGCATCCTGGCCCTGGGCATGACGTATATTATCGTGGCAGGAGGTATTGACCTGAGCGTGGGTTCCACCATGGCCCTGGCCTCCTGCGTGGCGGCAAGCATGTCAACAACTATGGGGATGGAGACTGCCCTGCCCGTTGCCCTTGCGGCAGGAGCACTGGTGGGCATGGCTGTGGGAATGATCAACGGCTATGTGGTGTCGTATCTGGGAATTGTCCCATTTATCGCCACCCTGGGAGTTCAGACCGCTATCCGGGGCGCCGCCCTTGTGTACACCTCAGGCCGCCCCATCAACGCCCTCAGCGCATCGTATGTGTCCATCGGCAAGTCCTTTATACTGGGCGTTCCCACGCCGGTTGTGATCTATATTGTGCTGGCAGCCATCGCCTGGTTTGTACTGGCCAAGACAAAATACGGAAGATATCTGTATGCAATCGGCGGAAATGAAGGCGCGGCCCACGTATCCGGCCTGAAGGTGAAGCTGCTAAAAGCGTCCACCTATGTGGTGGGAGGGCTGCTGGCTGCGATTGCGGGAATCGTGCTTTCCGCCAGAGTTGCGGCGGGAGCGCCCACGGCAGGCGAGGCTTATGACCTTCAGGCAATTACAGCGGTGGTGATCGGAGGAACCAGCAATGCGGGCGGAACCGGCGGCATTGTCCCAACCATTATCGGCGTCCTGATCATCGGCGTCCTGAACAACGGAATGGACCTGCTGAACATATCCGGTTACTATCAGAAGATTGTGACAGGTATTGTGATTCTTCTGGCAGTGATCATAGACCGGAATAATGTAAATAGAAATCACTAAGAAAATGAAGCTGATTGTAAGCTTTATAAATATTACAAAGGAGAAGAGAATATGAAAAAAGGAACGAGAGTGTTGGCAGCAATGATGTTGGTATCGTCCCTGCTGATGGGGTGCAGCGGCGGAAACTCCGGGACAACGGCCGCGCCTGCCGCGGATACCTCCGCCGCAGCTGCGACCGGGACAGAGACTACGGCAGCAGCAGATGTGACTACCACGGCGGCCCCGGGGGAGCAGCAGAAAGCCGCTGAAAAGACCTACAAGGTGGCAATGATTTACCAGGACCTGTCAGGCCAGTTCAACATTTATTTCCAGGGACAGCTTCAGAAGAAATGCGCGGAGCTGGGGGTCACCCTGGTGGAATTCGACGGCCAGGGCGAGACGGATAAACAGCTGAGCCAGTGTGAGAACGCCCTGCAGCAGGGCGTGGATGCGCTGATGTTTATCCCGGTGGATAAGAGCGGCTGCGCGCCCATTATTGAGAACTGCAACGATGCGGGAATTCCCGTTATTTGCTGCAACAACCCCACGGATAATGTGGAGGAGGCCACCGCATATGTAGGCGCCAACGACGTGGATGCCGGCATCATGGAGATGGAGTTTATGGCAGAGCTCATCGGCGGAAAAGGCAATATCTGTATCGTGGAAGGCCCCTTTGGACACTCCGCCCAGATTGCCCGCCAGGAGGGAATCCAGCAGACACTGGAGAAATACCCGGATATCAAGGTGCTGTTCAGCGACACAGCCAACTGGGACCGTACAGAGGCCATGGATCTGATGGAAAACTGGATTCAGAAGTCAGGAGATTCCATCAATGCGGTGGTGTGCCACTCAGACGACATGGGCATGGGCGTGCTGCAGGCGGTTCAGGGGGCAGGTCTTGACGGCCAGATCCAGGTGATTGGCATCGACGCCATATTTGACGCGCTGAACGCTGTTAAAAGCGGGGAGATGGCAGCCACAGTATTCCAGGATGTATATGGGCAGGCGGACGGAGCCATTGAGGTGGCACTGAAGATCTTAAACGGCGAGTCCTATGAAAAGACCACCTATGTTCCATTCCAGCTGGTGACCACGGACAACGTGGACAGCTATCTGGCTAACTTTAAATAATACAGCGTGAAAGGCTTGGAGAGGGCATATGATCAACGATATTTATTATAACCCCACGAAAATTTTATTCGGCAGGGGGATGGAGGACAAGGTTGGAGAGGAGACGGCGCGCCATTCAAAGAACGTGCTGGTTCACTACGGATCTGACCGGATTAAAAGGACAGGACTGCTTCAGAAGGTATTGGACTGCCTGGACCGGGCAGGCGTGGCGCATATGGAGCTGGGCGGAGTGAAAAGCAATCCCAGAGCTGATCTTGTGTACAGGGGAATTGAGCTATGCAGAGCGCACGGTTTTGATTTTGTGCTGGCCGTGGGCGGCGGCAGTGTGATTGATTCAGCCAAGGCCATTGGGTATGGCGCGGCATATCCCGGGGATTTCATGGATCTGTATCTGGGGAAGGCAGAGCCGGAGAACTGCCTGAAGATCGGAACAATTCTCACCATACCCGGTGCCGGCAGCGAGTCCAGCAACGGTTCTGTGATTACAGATGAGAAGCTGGGGCTGAAGCGTTCCTGTGACACGGATCTTGCAAGACCGGTGTTCTCCATACTTAACCCGGAGCTTACATATACGGTTCCCATGTATCACACCCAGGCAGGCGCTTTTGACGGGATTGCCCACGCCATGGAGCGGTATTTCAGCGATACGGCCTGTGTGGATGTGACAGACCGTTTGGCGGAGGGGGTTATGAGATCCCTGATGAAGTATATGAAGCTGGTGTTAAACGACCCGGAGAACTATGATGTCCGCGCCGAGCTGATGTGGGGCTGCAAGATGGCCCAGGACGGGACCCTGGGGGTGGGCCGGGAACAGGCCTGGACCAGCCACCTGCTGCAGCGCGACATTGGATCAATTGCCTATGACTCATCCCATGGAGCGGGCCTTGCTGTGATTGTCCCCAAGTGGATGCGCTATGTATATAAACACAATATTCCCCGCTTTGTACAGTGGGCCAACCGGGTAATGGACGTGGAGATTGATCCATTTGATCCGGAGTCCGCCATTCTGGAGGGGATATCAAGGCTGGAAGCATTTATCAGCTGTGTGGGGCTTCCGTCCACCCTGCGGGAAGTGGGAGTTCAGGACAAAGCCGATATTGAAATTATGGCAGGCAAGGCTTATCCGGACGGGACAGGCACCATGGGCGGTTTCATGTCCATTGGAAGGGAAGATTTTATCCAGATATTAAACAGCGCATTTTAAACAGACCGTACATAGGAGGAGAAATCATATGCTTAAGAAAATCAATCCGGTTATCAGTCCGGAGTTAATCAAAATTCTCATGGAAATGGGCCACACGGATGAGATTGTAATCTGTGACGGCAATATGCCGGCCTGCACAGTGGGAAAACGGATTGTGCGCCTGGACGGACATGGTGTTCCCGAGATTTTAAAGGCAGTGCTGGAGTACCTGCCGTTGGACCCGAAAACAGAGAAGCCTGTGGCGCTGTGTGATTGGGATGGACCAAGACCGGACATCTGGGAAACGTACAGGGAGATCATACTGGGCAGTGAGGAGGCAGAAAAGTTTAAAGCAGGTTTTAATATGCTTCCAGATCCGGAGTTCATGGACAAAGTCAGGAATGCATACTGCCTGGTGACCACCAGCGAGAAGGCACTGGCTGCCAACATCGTATTAAAAAAGGGGTTGATATAGGCGGATGGTGACAGGAATTGACCATATTACAATCAATATAAAGGACCTGCAGCCGAGCATCCGGTTTTACGGGGAATTCTTAGGGCTTAAGCGCCTGGCGGATGTGGACATGGGGGATCACAGGCTGATTTATTTTGATCTGGGCTGCTCCGCTCGCCTGGAACTCATCGAATATTATGGGGAGGTCCGGGAGGCGGAGGGGAAGGCGTCAGACCGGGGGAAGTTCCGCCACCTGGCCCTGTCGGTCAGCAGCCTTAAGGCCATTGAAGACGAGATAGAGTCATACGGCGGCAGGGTTGTTCAGCCCCCCAGATGGGTTGAGAACCTTCAGTTTACCGGGATGCTGGCGGAAGATCCCAATGGCTGCGAGCTGGAATTTGTAAAAAGAGATTAGAGGAGAGGGCGGGATATGGGGGATCGCTTTGTAATCGGCGCTGATTTTGGCAGTGACTCCGTCCGGGCAGTTGTGCTGGATGTGAGAGACGGCGCAGTGGCAGGGGAAGCCAGCGCAGAATATCCGCGATGGAATGCAGGAATGTACCGGCATCCAGAACAGTATGTATTCCGGCAGCATCCCCTGGACTACATAGAGGCATTTGAGAAATGTGTAAAGGCCGCCGTGAAGCAGTTGGGAAATGCAGCTGCCGGGTCCGTGAAGGCCATTGGAATAGACACCACTGGCTCCACACCGTGTCCGGTGGACCGGGAAGGGATTCCGCTGGCTCTGAAGGAGCCGTTCGCAGAGCGGGAGAGCGCCATGTTCTATCTCTGGAAGGATCACTCGGCAGCGGCAGAGGCCTGGGAGCTGCAAAGGATATTCAGCGGTTTTGAGGGCATGGACTATACGAAATACCAGGGGGATTACAGCTCGGAATGGTACTGGGCAAAGATACTCCATGGGGTCAGGGCAGATCCTGTGATCAGGGAACATGCCTATTCCTGGCTGGAGCACAGTGATTGGTTCCCATCCCTGCTCTGCGGAAACACCCGGCCTGAGCGTATGTACCGCTGTGCCTGCGGGGCCGGGCACAAAGCCCTCTGGCACAGCCGTTGGAACGGCCTGCCCCCTGCGGAGTGCCTGGCGCAGGCGGACCCATATCTGGCGCAGGTGAGAGAGACCTATGGATGTCCGCGGCCTGCGGACGTTCCGGCGGGTATCATTGACCGTGGCTGGGCAGAACGGCTGGGGCTGTCCGGTCGGGTGGTTATCGGCGGCAGCTCCTTTGACGCCCACGCAGGCGCTGTGGGGGCGGGTATCCGACCTCATGTGATGGTCTCCAATATCGGTACGTCCGCTGTGGATATGCTGGTGGAACGCCCGGGTGTGCTGCAGGGAAAACCCCTCCGGCATGTGTGCGGACAGGCAGAGGATTCAATTATTCCGGGTCTGGTGGGCATAGAGACAGGGCAGGCGGCCTTTGGCGATGTATATGCCTGGTTCAGGGACCTGCTGCTGTGGCCGGTTAAAGACCTGGGGGAGGAGCTGTACCGCGGCCTGGAGGAGAATCTGCTGGGCCGCCTAGCCGCTGAGGCGGAGCAACTCCAGGTGTCCGGGAGTATGCCGGTGGCACTGGACTGGTTCAATGGAAGAAGGTATCCCCATACCGATGACAGTCAGACAGCCGCAGTCAGCGGGCTGAGCCTGGGAAGCGGGGCCGCACAGCTGTACCGGTCCCTTGTATTTGGGACAATCTGCGGGTTGAGACGGATCGTGGATGAGCTGGAGAATGGCGGGCTCGAGGTGAAGGAGATCATTGCAGTGGGCGGGATTCCCAGAAAATCCGGCTTTGTCATGCAGTCCATGGCCAACATCCTTTCGCGGCCCATCAAGGTATCCGGATCTCCTCAGACCTGCGCAGTGGGCGCGGCCATATACGGAGCTGTGGGGGCTGGGATCTATAGGAGTATTCCCCAGGCCCAGGAGTGTATGTGCCCGGGAATTTTGAAGGAGTGGAAACCCCAGCGGGAGCTTGCGGGAGCGTATGAGATGTATTATCATAATTATTTAAAACTGGCAAATGTGAAACTGTAAAAGGCCGGTTTCCAAGGGTTTTCAGCCCCTGGGAACCGGACTTTCTGCGCTGCAGCAAAAGTGAATCCCACGTTAGGCAGAAGGGTTTGCTTTCCGCATGCAGCCCCTTTCACAGCTTCTGTATCATATGATACTGATTCTTATACTTAAGAGGCGACATATTGTATTCCTTCTTAAACAAGTGATAAAAATAATTCACGCTCTGAAACCCGCTCTCATAGATCACGTCTGCAATTTCCATATCCGTATGTGTCAGCAGGTTAGTGGCGTAGTTCAGCCGTTTGGCGTTGATGTAGGTGGACGGCGTCATGTTGAGATATTTGCGGAAGGTGCGGCAGATGTGTTCGGGGGAACGTTTGGTCCGCCGGATGAGATAATCCATCCCCAGTTCCAGATTCTTTGGGTCTGAGAGCCCCTCCACTGCCTGGGCCAGCCAGGAGGGGATGGCATCCGAACGGCTGGAATTCTGCTGCCTTTCCACCTCCGGCATGATATAAGAGAAGAAAATATCCGTGAGGACCCTGCGCAGGTACGTATTCTTCTGCTCAATCGCGTCAGCGGAAAAACGGTTCAGATATGAGAGTCGGTTTTCCATCAGGATGGTGTCAATGCTGGAGAGCCGCGTGATGGGAAGGTGGGCGCCCCCGGACAGCGTCAGCAGTTTATCCTCAGAATCATACAGATAGCCAAACAGGGCCTGCACGGTATACGCGGGAAATGCCAGGTTGATGTGCTTGGACGGCCCATTCTGGATCTGTCTCTTATACACATCTGACGCTGCCGACGAGCGATCTAGTGTAGATCTCGGTGGGCGCCGTATCATTAAAAAA
>URUZ01000224.1 GCA_900551225.1 uncultured Clostridium sp. | reverse complement strand
GGCCATAAATCCCCTTTGGCCCACCCGGTCAATGGCCGCTATGCTGTAGAAGCTGAACGAGGGCAGCCCCATCAGGCTGCCCACAGCCCGCCCCCACAGCGCTAGGGAATCGTAGACCACCGCACATGGCCTGTCCTCCCCCGCCTCCTTCAAAAGGACCGGAAGCATATCCTGAGTATGCTTAAGAATCAGCCGGTACAGCTTTAAGATCCTGCTGCCGTCCGACAGATCGATGGCAGCCCCATCCAAGGGATAGGGACGGTAGCTGCAGCCCTCCGCCGCAATCTCCTGCCGGAACATATCCATGGCATAATAGATCACCTTGAACCCGTCCCGGGCCAGGCTTCCTGCAAAATAAAGATTGGAGTGAATATGCCCGTAGGCCGGAATCCCGTATACAATCACAGTTCCCTTCTCAGTTCTCTTCTCGGTTCCCTTCTCAGTTCCCTTCTCAGTTCCCTGCTCCATGCCATTCCCCCCTGTCTCTTCCATCCACCATATGGGCTCATTATAGGGCATAACCAGCCCATTGTGTAGATGTTATCTGTCATTTTACCCAGTGACAAATGTCACCGGCAGTGTGTACGCAAAAGGGCCGGACAGTCCATATTCCACTGTCCGGCCCAAGCCGTCTCTATTTATTTGCCCCTTAGTCGCCCAGCACGTTGCGGATCGCCACCGGTGAACGGTAATTCCATGTAGAAATCTTGATGCCGCTCTTTCTGCTGGCCGCGTGCACAATCTGGCCGTTGCCGATGTACAGAGCCACATGGTTGACCTTGCCGTTGCTGCCTGCGTAGAAGATCAGGTCGCCCGGACGCATGTCGCCGGATTTCACTGCCTTGCCCGCCTGGGCCTGGGACCCTGAGTAGTGGGGCAGGGAAACGCCGAATTTACGCATGATCTGCATGGTAAAGCCTGAGCAGTCCGCTCCATTGGTCAGGCTGGTGCCTCCCCATACATATGGGTTGCCCACAAACTGAACCGCATAGTTGACGATTTGGCTCCGCCTGGAAGCCGCCTGGTTGGCCGCAATCTCAGTGGGTGAGAACTTAATAGCCTCATTCAGCGCATAGCGCACCTCCACGTTGTTGTCCCTGGTGGATATATATGCCTTATCTGCTGTGGAACCGTCGTCCTCATCCACAGAGTCCAGCTCAATCTCCACCCAGCCGTCCAGCTGCGCCACCACGGGATACCGCTCATTTCTTACGATCTGTGTCCAGATCTTGGCATCCGTGTTAGGCTCGGTGCGGACGTTGAGCACGTCGGTCTTGATCACTGCCTTTAAGGTGGCATTGGCCATGGCAATGTCCTTGGCCTCCTGCCCTGTGGCGGTAAACTGCGGGTCCGAGGTGATGTATCCGGTGATGGGACCGGATTTAATCTTATACCAGCCGTCCACTGTCTCGATGATCTCACCGGCAGCCTTGCTGGTCATCTTACCAATGATCTTGCCGTCGCTCTTGGGTTCTTCCCTGACATTCAGGTAGTTGTTGACCTTGGAAATCACCAGATTGTCATACTGGTTGATGGCCATGGCCTTCAGATCCATCTTGCGGCCCTCGTTCAGCGCGTATTTCACCTCCGCATAGTCCGCGGAAATGTAGCCCTCCTCGATCTGAACCCAGCCGTCCTGCTGTCCCAGCACCACATAGCGCTCGTTAATCAGGGCCTGTCCGATCACATTGCTGGGGTCCAGCACCGGCTCCTGGCGGATGTTTAAATTGTCAGTGGTCACGATGGCCCTCAGCTTAATCAGCTCTCTCGCCTTGGCCTTGGCCTCGTCCCCGGTCAGCAGGTACTGGTTGCTGATATAGCCCTCCACACCGCCTGAGGTGATGTGGGACCAGTCCCCCTCCGTGCCCAGGATCTCACAGGCGCCGTCGCCGGACAGCTTGCCGATGATCTTGCCGTCTGTGCTGGGCGTCTCACGGATATTGAGGTAACCGGACACCTGCACAACGCCAAGCTGGCTGTAGGAATCGATCACACTGCTTATCTCCTCCTCCTGCTTCCTGGCTTCCTCTTCTTCGGGGGAGAGGGTCTCCTCCATATTGGCCTCAGCCGGCGTGGCGCCCGGTCCGCCTTCCCCGTTCTGCTCCGTGGCTGCCCTGCCTGAAGCCGGTTTTTTAAGATTCATGGCCACTGCCGCAATGATGCCGATCAGCACCACTGCGCCCAGAAGGATCAGCAGATAACGCGGGTCCCAGTTCCTGGGGTCCCACCCTCTGTTGCGCCTGCGCCTGGCCCTATTTAAAGTTGTCTGATAATCTTTTCGATCCTGCATATTTTAAGTCGTCTCCATCTCCCGGCGATCAAAATACCTCGCTTTTCACCGTCATCATTTTTACTGATGCACCTAAACAGCACATATCAGCGTAAAGTATACCATATAATTCCGGGACAAAATATGAAATCTTTCTTAAAATTTATCTAATTCCCTATTTTGAGAGCAGCATCCTGTCGTTGGCGAATTCCTCGCCGCTGGCCTGGGCGAACTTCTTAAGCAGGTCATCCACCGTCAGATCTTTCTTCTCCTGCCCTGCCACATCATAGATGATCCGGCCGGCGTTCATCATGATCAGCCGGTTGCCCAGCTGGATGGCATCCTTCATATTGTGTGTCACCATCATGGCGGTCAGGTTCTGCTCCGTCACCATCTCATTGGTTAGATCCAGCACCTTCTTGGCTGTCTGGGGGTCCAGGGCCGCTGTGTGCTCATCCAGCAGCAGAAGCTTGGGCTTCTGCAGGGTGGCCATGAGAAGGGTCAGCGCCTGTCTCTGTCCGCCGGACAGCAGGCCCACCTTGCTGTTCATACGGTCCTGTAAGCCCAGTCCCAGCTTGGTGAGGAGATCCCGGTAATACTCCTTCTCCCTGGCCCGGATTCCCCAGCCCAGCCCGCGGATGTGGCCGCGCCGCAGGGCCAGGGCCATGTTCTCCTGAATCTCCATACCCGCGGCAGTGCCCTTCATGGGGTCCTGGAACACGCGGCCGATGTACTTGGCCCTTCTGTGTTCCGGCTGCCTGGAAATGTTCACGCCGTCTATCTCTATCTTCCCGGAATCAATGGGGTACACTCCGGCTATCATGTTCAGGGTGGTGGACTTGCCGGCGCCGTTGCCGCCGATGACCGTGACGAAATCTCCGTCATTTAAGGTCAGGTCTATGCCGTCTAACGCCTTCTTCTCATTGATTGTTCCCCTGTTAAAGGTCTTTCTCACATTGGTCAGTACCAGCATCACTCTTCCCCTCCTTCCGAATAGGACTTATACACCTTCCATTTATTCGCCGCCACGGGCACGCAGAGGGCCAGGGCCACGATGATTGCGGACAGCAGCTTCATATAGTTGGGGTTCATGCCAAACTCCAGAACCACGGCCCGGATCACAAAATAGCTGACAGAACCGATCACCGCAGCGGTCAGCTTCAGCGCAAAGTTCCTGAGCCAGCCAAAGAGCACCTCACCGATGACAATGGCAGCCAGACCGATGACGATGGCGCCCTGCCCCATCTGCACGTCCGCGAAACGCTGGCTCTGGAATACCAGAGCGCCGGACAGGCCCACCAGGCCGTTGCTGATCATCAGGGCCAGCAGCTTGGTCCACTTGGTGTTGACGCCCAGGGCGCGTATCATGTCCTCGTTGTTACCGGTGGCGCGCAGGGCACTGCCGATCTCAGTACCGAAGAACCAGTACAGCACCACGATCACAAGGATAGCCACAGCTGCGCCGATGAGCTGGGAGGCCTGCACCTTATCCAGCCCCGTGGCATCAGCCACAACGGTGACAATGGACGGCAGCTTTGCCAGGGACAGGTTGGACTTGTTGCCCATGACCCACAGGTTCACGGACCACAGGGCCAGCTGGGTCAGAATTCCGGCCAGAATCGCCGGTATCTCAAACAGGGTGTGCAGGGCGCCTGTGACAAATCCCGCGGCCAGGCCAGCCAGCGTGGCGATGGCCAGGGCGGCAAATGGGTTCATACCACTGTTGACAATCAGCGTGGCACAGACGCAGCCGCCCAGTGCAAAGCTTCCATCCACTGTCAGATCCGCTATATCCAGCAGCTTGTAGGTAATATACACGCCCAGGACCATGATTCCCCAGAGCACGCCCTGGCCCACCGCATCCAAAAGCGATGGGCCCATATGTAAAACTGTATTGATTATATTCATGTTCCTACCTCCATCTTCCCTCTCCGGACCCATAAATAGCTTGCCCAAACCGCCCGCCGGATCAAACACGCGTCCAGCTTGCGCAAACCATCTATCTCCGAACACTGCGCTGCCGTCTTTATTAACGCAAAACGATGAAATGCAGGCTGCACCAGCATTTCACCGCGTTTGGCAGTGCTGCCGGAGCCGGAGAACCGTTCTCCGGCCGGACAGCGCTTTTAACCGAATTACCTACTTATTTCATTCCATATTATGAGCCCATATATCGCTCATAATGGCACGGCAGCGTTGCTGCCTTTTATCCGGTGCCGAATAGTCCTGCCTCGCTTAATTTGTTAAACCGGATACATCGATGCCCAGATCCGCTGCCGTGTCGTCGTTCACGGTCAGTTCGCACTTGTCGATGGCCTGGTACTCAATGGGCATATCCGCAGGGGAGGCGCCCTCTGTCAGGATTCTCACCGCCTGCTGGCCGGTCATGTAACCCAGCTGGTAGTAGTCGATGCCGTAGGTTGCAAGGCCGCCGCTCTCCACCATGCCGGACTCGCCGCAGATAACGGGGAGGCCCTTCTCAGTGGCCACCATGGATACGGTGGGCATGCCGGCCGCGATGGTGTTGTCGGTGGGTGCATAGATGGCGTCCACCTTGCCGGCCATGGACTGCACCACAGTCTGGATCTCGTTGGAGCTGGATACGGTGAAATCCTTGCTCTCCATGCCGGCTGCCTTGATGGCATCCCTGGCAATCTGGGCCTGGATCTCGGAGTTGGACTCAGCGGAGCAGTACAGAATGCCCACAGTCTTAGCCTCCGGAAGAATCTGCTGCAGCAGGTCAATCTGTTCCTTTACAGGGGTCAGGTCAGAGGTTCCGGTCACATTGCCGCCGGGCTTCTCATTGCTGTCCACCAGACCGGATTCCGCGGGATCAGTCACTGCGGTGATCAGGATGGGGGTCTCTGTCTCAGCCCCTGACATGGCCTGGGCAGCCGGGGTTGCAATGGCCAGAATCAGGTCCTTGTCGTCATTGGCGAACTTGGAGGCAATGGTCTGGCAGGCAGACTGGTCGCCGGAAGCGTTCTGATCGTCCAGCTCATACTTTACGCCGGCCTCGTCAAGAGCTGCCAGGAAGCCCTTGTGGGCTGCATCCAGAGCCGGATGCTGGGTCAGCTGTACAATGCCGATCTGATACACCGCGTCCCCTGCTGCTTCGCTCTCCGCTGCCTGGGTATCGCCTGTGCTCTCTGCCGCTGTGGTGCTCTCTGCGCTGGCAGCAGTCTCACCGGACGGTGCTGCCGTGGTCTGGGCTGTTCCGGAACCGCCGCAGGCACTCATGGACAGAACCATGGCGCCGGCCAGTACCAGAGACATCATTTTCGATGATTTTTTCATAACTCTCTCTCCTCTTTTTGAGCAAAATAATCCTTCCGTTTTGCGGATGTTTCTTATCATACTACAAAAAATCAGCAGAGTCAATTTTATTACTTTAAATTCCCATAAATTTAACGCGTCAAAGTGTTTTTTTTGACGTACAATGGTAAAAAACGCCAAAAACCGTGACTTTTTTTCTATATTTTTCCATTTCTGATAAATGTAATCAGCTGTTCCGTGTGTACCGGCTTCAACAGATACCCATCGATGCGCCCTTTCTGGCAGGCATCGACAATCTCCGACTTGATGTATCCGGAGATCACCAGGATCTTTAAATCCTTGCTCAAAAACCGGGCCTGTCCCGCCAGCACGGCTCCGTTCATCTCATCCATCTGATAGTCAGTGATCAGGAACTGGTAGGCCCCCGGATCTTTTTTCAGAAGCTTCAGAGCCTTTTGTGGGCTGGCGCAGCATTCGGGGGCAAGACCGTATTTCCCCAGAACCCTGGACAGCAGCTTCAGAGAGCTCTCATCGTCGTCCACCACCAGGATTCGCCCAGGCATCCGGAATTCTTTTACTGCCTGTGTCTCCTCCTCCCTGACCTCGGCAGGCGCTTCAAGGCACTCTGCGCCTTCGGTTACAGGGATGCAGTAACAGAAGCTGGTTCCCCGCTCAGGCAGGGACTCCACACAGATGGCTCCCTGGTGCTCATCCAGGATCTTCTGGGTGATGGCCAGTCCCAGACCGGTGCCCTCCCCGTGCTTCTTGGTGGTAAAAAAGGGCGTGAATATATTATCCAGGATCTCGGGGCTGATTCCATTTCCCGTGTCCTCCACACGGACCAGCACAAAACGGCTGGCCAGAACCAGAGGCGTCAGCCCCTCCGGCAGCTCATCTGCCGCCACGGCAGAAGCCGTTACCGTCAGGCTCCCCTCCGCCTGCATTTCATAGAAGGCGTTGACACACAGGTTCAGCAGCACCTCGTAGAGCTGGGTGGGATTGCCGTGGACCATGGTGCCTCCCCCTCCGATATCCGCCCGGAACGCGATGTTCTCCGGCTTGATCAGCTGCACGGATTTCACCCATTTGCCCATGGCCTCCTCAAAGTCAAAGTCCCGGTAAGCCGCCTGGTCCGCGCTCTTCTGGCTGAGGGAGGAGATCTGAGCCACCAGATCCTTGGCCCGGCAGGCCGCCTCATAGATCTCCCCCGCATCACTGTGGGACAGACAGTCGTCGGGCAGGTCCTTCAGCAGCAGCTCCGAGTATCCCAGAATAGGGGCCAGAATATTGTTAAACTCATGGGACAGGCCGCTGGTCATCACCCCCACCATCTGCAGCCGCTCGCTGTGCTTAGCCTGCTCCCTGGTCTGGTTTAACTCCGTCATGGCCCGGTTCAGTTCCGTTAAATACTGGGTCTGGCGCAGCAGCTCCTTCTGGCGGTGCCCTGCCTTGATCAGGGCCAGGGCCACCAGCCCGGCAAAGGCAAAAATGGCGATGATGATCACCAGCGACTCTGCCATCAGGTGGTTAAAGGGATCGATAAAATCATCATAGTCCATGGTCAAAGACACCACCCAGAACCCCTGATCCATGGCCAGCGGCGCAAAGGCAGAGAACTTCTTGGCCTTCTGAGGCTCCTTCCCATCGGAAAACCAGTAGGAATCATAGACCAGCGTCCCCTCGCTTCCGGAGAGCTGCTGCTGCACCAGCTGCTGCATCCCGGATATATCGATGCCGGGATAGTGCTCCAGCCGCCCGGAGACAGCCTGCAGCCCGATCTGCTCTCTGCTCTCGTGGGTAATGATGTACCCGTCCTGGTCCTTCACCACAAAATACCCGCGGATGTCCGGTTTCAGCGCCGCATTGTCAATGACCCGGTCCATGTCCCCGAAATCCAGAAACACCGCCAGATACAGAGGGCCGTCCTGCCCAAGGACCGCCACCGGCGCCACAACCGGCACCAGGCAGCCTCTACCCTCCTCCAGGTATGTGCCGGGGACAATGACCTGTCCCTGCTCATAGTCAAACACCGGCTCCTGATAGTCAAAAGACGCCCCTTGGTCCCTGATATTCTCCAGGACACGCCCCTGGCTGTCCACCAGAAGCACGTTGGCTCTGGCATGGGGCTTCATGGCCCGGTACTCTTCCATGGCCGCCCTCAGCTCCTCCATGGACTCATAGCTGCGGGCCGCCTCCCAGCGCAGCAGCTCCTTCTCCGTATCTATATAAGTATGAATTGTGCTTCCCACGGAGCGCACGATGCGCAGCATCTGATCTTGCTGCTGTTTGATCAGCGTACTGCTGTAGCGGGAAATGCTGCCCGCCAGCACAGCAGCCAGCAGGCCCATGCCGATCAGAACCGCAGCGATTGCAGTTCTGGTGCCAAACCAGTTCTTTTTTTCCATAACGACTGTTCCTCTCAAGTATTACGCCCATTATAAATGGGGTACAAACAATTTGCAATTCCTTCTTGGTTGGGTTAAAATAATAAGATCAAAGAACGGGAACCTGTTCCCGGCGAAAGGAGTGTCTTACATTGCCCCAGGATAAAGTCTTAATTGTGGACGATGATATACATATTCTAAAAATGGCCTCCCGCATTCTACAGAGCGACGGAATCCTCACCACGGAGATCTCCTCCGGCAAGGAGGCTTTGAACCA
This sequence comes from uncultured Clostridium sp., assembly GCA_900551225.1. Classification (GTDB taxonomy): domain Bacteria; phylum Bacillota; class Clostridia; order Lachnospirales; family Lachnospiraceae; genus Enterocloster. The sequence continues at coordinate 883 of URUZ01000224.1, read as the reverse complement.
GATTCTGTACAACCATTTCGACCTGATCCTTTTGGATGTCAACCTGGATGACTTAGACGGATTCTCCATTGTAAAAAAGGTGCGCCAGCAGGGTATCTCCACCCCCATTGTCATCATCAGCGGCAACACGGAGGAGTACAACACCATCTTTGGCCTGGGCATCGGGGCCGACGATTATCTGAATAAACCTGTAAGCCCGGCCATTCTGGGCGCCAAGGTAAAAGCCCTGATACGGCGCAACCGGTCGGCCATGGAGAGCAGCGAAAAGGTGCTGGAGCGCGGCCCCTTCTCATTTGACTTAGAGACCTTCAGCCTGTACATGAACCACCAGGAGATCCCGCTCACCGCCAAGGAGAAGCAGATGGTCTGCCTGTTCCTGAAGAATATTAACACGGTCTTTACTAAAGAGATGCTTTTTGAGCAGATCTGGAAGGACCGGGCAGTGGACGACAACACCATCATGGTCAACATCCGCAACATCCGCTCCAAGATTGAACCGGACCCCAAAAATCCACGGTATTTAAAGACGGTCTGGGGCATTGGATACCAGTTTGTGCTGCCGCCCCAGTAATCATTTTCCTTCTCTTTGTATATATTGCATAAATTTCATATAAAATTTTTGTAAAAGAAAACGCGTAATTCTGTAGATTTCTTCAGAATCATCGCGCTTTTCTTTTATATTTATGTTTTATATTGAATACAACACGAACGAACAAGAGGAGGTTACTTTATTATGTACTTAGCTATCATTGGTTTCGCCATGGTGGCAGTGATTGTTGCGCTGCTGCTGAAAGGCAAAATGAGCCCCATCGTGGTATTGATCGCCATCCCAACCGTCGCTGCCCTGATCGCGGGCTTCGGCATCAGCGCCATCGGAGATTTC
>URUZ01000223.1 GCA_900551225.1 uncultured Clostridium sp. | reverse complement strand
ACGGCTGGTCTGGCTGATCCAGGCCGACATATCCTATTACGCCATGCACACCAATTTCGATGCGGCCCCCGGCTGTATGGCGGATCTTGCGGCCACCCGCCTGGGTCTGAAGGACTGCGCGCCCCTGGAGCTGATGGGGGAGATGAAGGAGCAGCCCTATGGAATCGGCAAGGTGGGCGTGCTGAAGCAGCCTGTGGAGCTGGAAATGCTGGCGCGGCGTGTAAAGGAGAAGTTCGGCCTGCCCTTTGCAGTGGTTTACGGCCAGAACCGTGTGCCGGACCCCGTGTCCCGCGTGGCAGTGTGTCCAGGGGCGGGGGGGAGTGTGACGGAGACTGCCTTAAAGGCAGGCGCCCAGGTGCTGGTGACAGGCGATATCAGCCACCACCAGGGCATCGACTGCGTGGCCAGAGGGATGGCCATTATTGATGCGGGCCATTATGGGCTGGAACACATTTTCATAGACTATATGGCCGGCTTCCTAAGGGATGAACTGGGAGGCGGCGTGGAACTGATCAGAGCCCTGCCGGAATGGCCGGCGGTGGTGCTGTAGGGGAGAATAAGGAGGACCCAATATGCCACAGGTAATAATTGGAAATGAAGTCCGGGTATTCCCGGAGGAGACCACCTGGCTGGAGGTGGCTTTGGAATACCAGCATTTTTATGAGAGCGACATCCTGCTGGTGAGGGTTAACGGCAAGCTGCAGGAATTGCACAAGCATGTCAAAGACTGCAGCCTGCAGTTTATCACGGCCAAAGATAAGCCGGGCATGAGCGCCTACCAGCGCAGCGCCACCCTGGTGATGCTAAAGGCGTTCTACGAGGTGGTGGGAGCGGAGCGGGTGAAGAAGGTATCCGTGGACTTCTCCATCGGCAAGGGATTTTTCGTGGCGCCGGAGGGGGACTTCCGGCTGACGGACCAGCTGCTTAAACAGGTAAAAGACAAGATGCAGGAGTACGTGGACCAGTCCATCCCCATTATGAAGCGGAGCATGTCCACCGATGATGCGGTGGAGCTGTTCCAGCACCACAGGATGTATGATAAGGCCAGGCTGTTCTACTACCGCCGGGTGTCCAGAGTGAACATTTACAGCATAGGCGGCTTTGAGGACTATTACTACGGGTATATGGTGCAGAACACCAGCTATATCAGGTATTTTGACCTGATCCCCTATCACTACGGGTTTATTCTGATGATGCCCCAGATGTCGGACCCTGTGAGAATACCGCCCTTTGAGCCGCAGGAGCAGCTGTTTGAGACCCTGGCGGACTCCGCCCGCTGGAGCAAGCGCATGGATCTGGAAAATGTGGGCGCCCTCAACGACAAGATCGCCTCAGGGCAGATGCAGCGGCTGATTCTGGTCCAGGAGGCCCTTCAGGAGAAACGTTTGGCTGATATTGCGGCAGAGATCTCCAGCAGGGAAAACGTGAAGTTCGTGATGATTGCAGGCCCATCCTCCTCGGGCAAGACCACCTTTGCACACCGTTTGTCAGTGCAGCTGGAGGCCATCGGCTTAAAGCCTCATCCCATTTCCGTAGATAATTATTTTGTCAACCGGGCCGACAGTCCCAGGGACGAACAGGGCAACTATAACTACGAGGCCCTGGAGTGTCTGGATTTAAAGCAGTTCAATGAGGATATGACAGCTCTTTTAAAGGGGCAGCGGGTGGAGATGCCCATCTATAATTTCAAGAAGGGCGTGCGGGAGTACAAAGGTGATTACATGCAGCTGGGCCCGGCGGATATTCTGGTGATCGAGGGCATCCACTGCCTCAACGACCGCCTGTCCTATGCCCTGCCCAGGGAGAGTAAGTTCAGGATCTATATCAGCGCTCTGACCCAGCTCAACATTGACGAGCACAACCGGATACCCACCACAGACGGGCGCCTGCTGCGCCGCATGGTGCGGGATGCCAGGACCAGAGGCACCTCCGCCAGGGAGACCATCAAAATGTGGCCCTCAGTGCGCAGGGGAGAGGAGGAGAATATCTTCCCCTTCCAGGAGGAGGCGGACGCCATGTTCAACTCAGCGCTGATCTATGAGCTATCCATTTTAAAACAGTATGCGGAGCCCCTGCTCTTCGGCATTCCCAAGGATTGTGAGGAATATCTGGAAGCCAAGCGGCTGTTAAAATTCCTGGACTATTTCCTGGGGGTCAGCAGCGAGGATATACCTAAGAATTCGATTCTGCGGGAATTTATAGGGGGCAGTTGCCTGAACGTATAAGGAAAGTCCCCCGTACTTGCGTTCGGGGGAGAGTTAAGGAAAGTCCCCCGTACTTACGTACGGGGGAGCGTTAAGGAGATACAGATGAAAAAGACGATTTCCGTGGTGGCCCTGGACCCAAGGGCAGGGGAGTTCTACGCCAACGAGATCAGGGAGCTGTTCGGGGAATATGCTCAGGTCCGCTGTTACAGTGTCCGGGACGGCTCAGCCATGGGACGCCTGGAACGGGCGGACCTGTTCTGCGTGTCCACCGACGCCTTTGATTCCACGGAGGAGGTGCAGCAGCATATCCCCATTGACTGCCAGGTCATGGGCATAGAGGTGTCCTACCGGTGGTCCACCATCCAGATGCTGCGGGAGATCCCCAAGGGCACCAGGGCCCTGTTTGTTAATATGACCCTGAAAATGGCCAGGGAGGCCATCACCCAGCTGGAACATCTGGGAGTGAACCATCTGGAGCTGATCCCTTTTTACCCCGGAGCTGAGCTGGATGAGTCCCAGCATGTGGATATGGCGGTGACACCCGATGAGGAACGCTTTGTTCCGGCGGGCATAGGGCGTGTTCTGAATCTGCAGCACCGCTCCTGCACCTCGGGGATGATGATTGAGATTGCACTGCGCCTGAGCATGGAGGAACTGCTGGAGAGCAAGGAATTCCAGGCGTATTTTTGTTCCATGGCCACCAATGACTATAGCTTCGGGCAGATGCTAGCCCGCTCCACCCGGCTGGAGAGCCGGTTTGACATTCTGATGGAGATCCTGGATGAAGGGCTGATCGGGGTCAATGAGCAGGGGGAGATCTTCGCCTGCAACGAGAAGGCCCGTGAGATCACCAGAGCCAGCGGCAGCCTGATTGCCGGAAAATGGTGCGGGGAGGTATTCCCATATATTCCCTTTTCACAGTGCCTGCAGACTAAGACGCCGGTGCCTGCCAGGGTGGTGCGCATCGGGGGCACCAATGTGAACCTGGCGGTGACGCCTGTTCTCCATCAGCAGGAGTGTATCGGGGCCTTTGCCACACTGCAGCGGTTCAACGATGTGGAAAAACGTCAGAATGAGCTGCGCAGCCAGCTGTTTCACAAGGGACACCGTGCGAAATATACATTTGACGATATTATCGGCCGGTCCGGGCCTATCTGCCGCACGAAGGAGATCTTAAAACGCATGGCAGCCACCGAGTCCCCGGTTCTGCTCATCGGGGAGACCGGCACAGGCAAGGAACTGTTCGCCCATGCGGTTCACAGCGCCTCTAAGCGCAGCAGCGGTCCCTTTGTGGCCATCAATGTGGCGGCCATGCCGGAGAACCTGCTGGAGAGCGAGCTGTTTGGATATGAGGAGGGCGCCTTTACCGGGGCCAGAAAGGGCGGCCGTCCGGGGCTCTTTGAATTTGCCCACACCGGCACCCTGTTTCTGGACGAGGTGGAGGGGATGAGCCAGGCCATGCAGGTGAAGCTGCTGCGGGTGCTTCAGGAGCAGGAGATCATGCGGGTGGGAGGCCACCAGATCATCCATGTGGACGTGCGCATCGTGGCCGCCACCAACGAGTCCCTGGAGGACAAGGTGGAGGACGGCAGCTTCAGAAGCGACCTGTACTACCGCATCAGCACGCTGCCGGCGCTGATTCCGCCTCTGAAGGAGAGGGGGGACGACGTGTTCCTGCTTCTGCAGAATTTCGCCCAGGAGACAGGCGGTGATTTTCAACTGTCGGAGCAGGTCAGGGACCTGCTGGCGGCGTACCGCTGGCCGGGGAATATCCGGGAGCTGCGCAATGTGGTGGAGTATTTCAGCTACACGGGCCACAGTTTGATCACTCCCCAGGATCTGCCGCCTACTTTTCAGAAGAACCGGCACCAGGATGGGACTGGGGCCTGGAAGGAGGAGCGGCACAGCGGTCCTCAGGCAGCGCCCTCTGACCTTTTCCAAAGCAGTTCCCGGAATCAGCCGTCCACAGCTCAGGATGGAGAGCGCTCCGAAGAATTCTGGTTTGTGCTGGGGCAGCTGTATGAGGCAGCGGCCCAGGGACGTCTGGTGGGCCGTGAGACAATACTGGGCGCTGCCAGAGCAGCCTACATACCCCTGTCCCAGAAAAATGTGAGAGATTATCTGGAAGTCATGGAAGGGGAAGGCCTGGTCAAGGTGGGACGGGGCCGGGGAGGCAGCAGGATCACCCCCCTGGGCCGGGAAATGTGGGAAAACCGTTACAAATAGCATATTTAACCAATTGAATAACCGGGTTAACCATCAGAGACAACCAATTGTAAAAATAGCATAATCCTTATGTACTGGAAAAAGTACAGAATTAAAGGCCCCGGGGGAAATCCGGGGCCTTTTGTAAAGTTGGCATGCAATTTGCTTATAATATAGTCATAGGTTGTAACAACATCCAGAACCACAGAAAGGAAGAAAAAAGATGAAATATGATTTTGACCAGGTAATTGACCGCACGGGCAACCGTGCGAGTAAGTATGACGAGCGGGTGAAGAAATTCGGCACAGACCAGGTGATCCCGCTGTGGGTTGCGGACATGGACTTTAAGACTGCCCAGCCCATTATCGACGCCTGTGAGAAAAAGGCCAGGGAGGGGATCTGGGGTTATACCTCCAGGCCGGACAGCTATTTTGAGGCGGTTAAGGGATGGGAGAAACGCCGCAATGGCTGGGATGTGGACACTTCCCTCATGAGCTGGAGCCTGGGTGTGGTGCCTGCCCTGTCTGCCATCGTGAAGGTATTTTCCAAGACAGGCGACAAGGTGATGATCCAGACCCCTGTATATTCTGAGTTCTACGATGTGGTCGAGGCCTGGGACCGTCAGGTGGTGGAGAACCGGCTGGTGGAGGAAAACGGTGCATGGCACATTGACTTCGAGGATTTTGAGGAGAAGGCAAAGGACGTTAAGATATTCCTGCTGTGCAGCCCCCACAATCCTCTGGGCATTGTCTGGACTGAGGAGGAGCTGCGCAAGATGGCGGAGATCTGCATCCGCAACAATGTACTGCTGGTGTCTGATGAGATACACTCTGATCTGATATTCCACGGCAAGAAGCATTTGCCGACGGCCGGCATATCCCAGGAGATCGCCAGCCATGTGATTACTTGTGTGTCCGCCACCAAGACCTTTAATCTGGCAGGGCTTCAGGCCTCCACCACCATCTTCCCCAATATGGAGATGAAACAAAGGTTTGACCGTTTTTGGACCAACATGGATATCCACCGCAATAACGCGTTCAGCTCCGTGGCCATGGAAGCGGCATTTAATGAGGGGGAAGAGTGGCTGGAACAGCTGCTGGTGTACCTCTCCGGGAATTTTGATTATATCAGGGATTACTGCAGCCGCTATATTCCAAAGATCAAGCCCTCAGTGCCGGATGCAACCTATCTGGTGTGGCTGGACTGCCGGGAGCTGGGCATGGACAATGAGGAGCTGCGGCGGTTCATGATCGAGAAAGCGGGGCTGGGGCTCAACGAGGGCTATACCTTTGGGCGCAGCCTGTCAGGTTACATGAGGCTGAACGCGGCCTGCCCAAGAAGCGTGCTGGAGAAGGCATTGGGGCAGCTGAAGGAAGCGGTGGCTGCGCTGGAATAGGATACTAAAGTCATAAAAATACAAATTGGAGGGAAAATATGGATAAGAAAAGTGTATGGAAGAGTTACTTTTTTCCGATCATTCTGGTAGTGGGAATTGTAGTCGGCGCTGTGCTCGGCGTGGTCCTGGGGGAAAAGGCCACTGTACTGAAGCCGCTGGGAGACATCTTCCTGAATCTGATGTTTACAATCGTTGTGCCCATGGTATTTGTGTCCATCACCACAGCGGTGGGCAACATGGTAAATATGAAGCGCCTGGGCAAAATCCTGGGCAACCTGGTGCTGACATTCATCGTTACGGGTATGTTCGCGGCAGTGCTGGTTCTGGTGGTGGTGAATGTGTGGCCGCCGGCAGCCAACACCGCCATCCAGTTTGCCAATACTGAGATGCAGGAAGCCTCCAGCGCAGGCGACATGATTGTCAATTCACTGACGGTAAATGACTTCTCCGGCCTGATGAGCCGCAGCAACATGCTTCCTATCATCGTGTTCGCCATTCTGTCCGGCTTCTGTGTCAGCGCCTGCGGCGGTGAGGAGAGCCCTGCAGGAAAGCTGCTGAACAACTTAAATGACATTATTATGAAGATGGTTGGCGTGATCATGAAGCTGGCACCCATTGGTCTGGGCGCATACTTTGCAAACCTGGTAGGCGAGTTCGGACCGCAGCTGATCGGCGATTACGGCCGTTCCATGCTGGTGTATTACCCCATGTGCGCATTCTACGTGCTGACTGCTTTCCCGGCCTACGCATACTTTGCCGGCGGGTCCCTTGGGGTAAAGCGTATGCTGAAGAATATCTTCAGCCCGGCAATCACTGCATTTGCAACCCAGAGCTCAGTGGCTACCATCCCGGTGAACATTGAGGCATGTAAAAATATCGGCGTACCCGAGGATATCAGCAATATCGTGCTGCCCATGGGCGCAACCATGCATATGGACGGTTCCGTGCTGTCCGCCATTGTGAAAATCGCATTCCTGTACGGCGTATTCAACCAGCCATTTACCGGCGTTGGTACATACGCGATGGCCATTGTGGTGGCAATCCTCAGCGCGTTTGTGCTGTCCGGCGCGCCGGGCGGCGGCCTGGTGGGCGAGATGCTGATCGTCAGCCTCTTCGGCTTCCCAGCGGAGGCATTCCCGCTGATCGCTACTTTGGGCTTTATCTTTGATCCGGCTGCTACCTGCTTAAACGCCAGCGGCGATACCATTGCGTCCATGATGGTCGCACGCCTTGTGGAGGGAAAAGACTGGCTCACCAAACGGATCGCATCAGGCGAAGCCCAGGCATAACTTCAGACTCTTTATTTCATGGGCCGGATGTGGTATAGTGATACCTAAGCGGGGAGGAGGCGGTGTGTTCCTCCTCCGCAGAATACGGACAGGAGAAGAGGAAAATGAAGGACATCATACAACAGATCAAGGATTTTCATCCATATAACGAGCAGGAGGCCAGAGACAAAGAGGTGCTTTTGGGGCTTCTTCAGGGTACTGAGGATATTTATACCAGGGAGAACATGACCGGACATCTCACTGCCTCCGCCTGGGTGGTCAATGAGCGCAGGGACAAGGCGCTGATGGCCTATCATAACATTTACCACTCCTGGTCCTGGCTGGGAGGGCACGCAGATGGGGACCGGGACCTGCTGTCAGTGGCCCTGCGGGAGGTGCGTGAGGAGAGCGGCGTGGTCCATGTGCGCCCGGTGTCAGAGAATATCTTCTCCTTGGAGATCCTCACCGTGGACGGCCACGAGAAGAAGGGGAGATATGTCCCTTCCCACCTGCATCTGAATGTCACCTATCTGCTGGAGGCAGGGGAGAACGATGTGCTCTCCATGAAGGAGGATGAGAACAGCGGCGTGGCCTGGTTTGGGTTGGACGAGGCGGTTAATGCCTCCACAGAGCCATGGTTCCGGGAGCGGATCTACAGGAAGCTGAATGAGAAAATCCGCGGAGGTGTCTGGACAAAATAGGATCTCTGTGCTACACTATAACGGTTGCGAGTAGAACAAATGGCCGCTGCTGCAATACCGAAAGGCTGCAGGAGAGGAAAGTCCGGGCTTCACAGGGCAGGGTGCCAGATAACGTCTGGCGGAAGCGACTCCAGGGACAGTGCAACAGAAATGTACCGCCGTTTGGAACCTAGTGCTGGCACTATATATCGACGTATTTACGCCGGGAGGCACTAGTTCCATGCGGTAAGGGTGGAAGGGCAGTGTAAGAGACTACCGCCCGTCTGGTAACAGACGGGGCATATGTAAACCCCACTCGAAGCAAGACCGAACAGGAAGCATATGGCGGCCCGCCAGCTTTCGGGTAGGTTGCTTGAGGCTGCCGGCGACGGCAGTCCTAGATAGATGGCCATTCAACGACATAACCCGGCTTACCGTTCTGCTCGCAGAATAGGAGGCAGCTTCGGCTGTCTCTTATTTTTTTGTCCGGAACAGGGCCGATGGGGAGTTTGTGTCCACTACGTAAACAACACCTGGTTTGTGTCCACTACGTAAACAGCACCTGGCAGGAAGCGGCCGCCGGGTGCTGTTTCTGCATCAGGAATACAGCTGACGCATGGTCTCAATAAACATAAGGTCAGCTTTGGAGAGGTAACCGTCCAGTGTGGTGGTGATGCACATTTTCCAATAGGGATCATACTTTTTGTCAATGGAGAAGAAGGCAGGCTCTTTGTCATATGCAATGCCCTGGGAGTAGGAGGTGGGGACGAAGGTGACGCCGTAGCCCTCGGTTGCCAGCAGCTGTGCTGTGCGGAAGTTGCCCACGGTGAGTGCGATGTTGGGCTGGAGGATGCCGGCATGTCTCAGGATGCCGTCGGAGATCTGGCGGATGCGCTGGGGTTTCTGCAGCAGAAGCAGTGGTTCATTTTTCAGAACAGGAAGGTCCAGTACCGGGTAGGGGTAGTCGGGTGAGGCTGAGGCATGTTCCATCAGATGGGAGTCCCTGGAGGCCACCACAATAAACGGGTCCTGCCGCAGCGCATCGTATTTGAATTGGGGTTTTTCACAAACAGAGGAGGCATGGATTACCGCAAAATCCAGCTTGCCGGAGACCAGCTGCTCCTCCAGTATGGTGGAATTGGCCTCTGTGGTATAGATTTCGATAAAGGGACATTGCTCATGGAATCTGGGCAGGGCCTTGGGCAGGACAATGGAGCCGAGGTGTGTCGTAATGCCAAAGTGGATCCGACCTGTCTTCAGATTGTTGAGATCACTTACAAATACTTCCAGATCTCCGTAGATCTTCAGGATCTGGTTGGCGGCCTGATAATATTTTTCACCAATATAGGTGAGGGTCAGGC
>URUZ01000222.1 GCA_900551225.1 uncultured Clostridium sp. | reverse complement strand
GTGGGCTCGGAGATGTGTATAAGAGACAGCTCCCTTCCAGCTGGTAAACCATTTGAGCGTCATTCTGCTGATTGATCTGATCTCTATTTTGTAAATCCTGCATATAGCAAGTCCCCCTTATCTTCTATTACAATATAGCCTGGTCTCATCGGTTCAAATATTCATTTACAAGCTGTCGTCCTTCATTGACCGTCTTTTCTTCATCAATACCGGTCAGTTTTCCGTCCTTTACTACTACCTTGCCATTTACAACGGTATAATTCACAGCGCCTTTCCAGCCCACTGTCCCCAGAAGGGATTTTGCATCCAGATCTGCGCCAACCATTTCCAGGCGCCGGGTATCAATCATAAACAGGTCGCCGGCCTTGCCCGGTTCCAGGGAGCCAATATCATCCCTGCCCAGTATTCTGGCGCTTCCGCAGGTGGCAATCTTCAAAAGGTCGTAACCGCTGGGTGCCTGATTGCTGGAGCTCAGCCGGTGCAGCAGGAAGGCGCAGCGCAGTTCCTCCAGCAGGTTGGAACCGTCATTGCTTGCACTGCCGTCCACTGCCAATCCCACGGGCACTCCCATCTTCAGCATATCCGGTATGCGGCAGACTCCTGAGGAGAGCTTCATATTGGATACGGGGCAGTGGGCGATTCCCGTGCCTGTGGAGGCCAGCAGTTCTAATTCTTCATTATTAAAATGAATACCGTGGGCATACCATACATCTTCGCCTACCCAGTCCATGGACTGCATATATTCCAGCGGCCGCTTACCAAAGCGCTCCACAACATAATTCTCCTCATCCCTGGTCTCGCACAGATGTGTGTGGAGCCGCACGCCTAAGTCTCTGGCCAGGATGGCGGACTGCCTGTATAGCTCCTGGCTGGCACTGAAGGGGGAACAGGGCGCCAGAGCTACCATGGCCATGGAAAAACGGCTCTGATCATGGTAGCGCTCCACCGCGCGCCGGGAATCGTCCATTATCTTATCCACGCTCTGCACCACGCTGTCAGGAGGTAAGCCGCCGTCCTTTTTACTGAGATCCATACTGCCTCTGGAAGCATACATACGGATACCAAGGTTCTCCGCGGCTGAGAATTGAGCCTCTAAGAATGAATCTGAGCGACCATCAGGGAACACATAATGGTGGTCAAAGCAGGTGGTACAGCCTGTTTTAAGCAGCTCTCCCATTCCGGTCAGGGAGCTGAACCGGATGATATCATGATCCAGATTTTTCCATATCTCGTATAATGCGGTCAGCCAGTCAAACAGTTCCAGATTCTGTACCTGGGGCAGATTCCTGCTGAAGGTCTGATAAAGATGATGGTGGGTATTAATTAATCCTGGGTAAACGATGCAGCCTTTTGCATCAATCACAGTGTCAGCCGGCTGAATATCCGGCCCTATGTATGTAATCACCCCATCACATATCAGCAGATTTCCATCTTCCAACACAGTGTCCTTATGATCACACGTAATAATTGCTGAAGCATTTTTAATTAGTAAACTAGCCATTGTTTCCTCCTGAAAAAATTATTGATGCTGAGAAGGTACAAATGCATAGTGATTTTGAGGAAAGAGGATAGCCAGTTATCCCCTTCCGGCAATCACTCACCGGCTGGCACAATGGTATGTTTCAAAACCAGGACAACAAAAAAACTGCCCCAATAACACCGACATAAATTTTTGTCTAAAGACAAAAACCTGTAGTCAACTGTTAAGGCAGTTGGTAGAAACGTTCATCCCAATCACGAACTTATACAAGCATTTTTATTAACAAGTACACTATAAATTATATCCGGCAAAATGTCAATACTGCAATAGTAAAAATATTTTATAGCCGTATTTTTTGTCACTAATCACAATCCGTTTCAAATTATGCGGATTATGATCAGTGACATTGTGCAACTCATGGCAGCCTCAGACCACTGTCAGTTCTCTCAGGCGCTGCTGCGCTTCCGGTGAAAATCCGTTTTCGGCCAGACGGGCCGCCAGGTCCATCTCCCCGTAGAAATCCAGCAGCTGTTCCATATTCTCACGGTCCGACTGCAGCAGGGGCAGTATCTCCTTAAAGCCCGGCATCCGGCCGGCAGATGCGTTCAGCCCGTTTTGGTTATAGGTATAGGAAACCTCGTAATCCGCAATAATGTCCTCCCGGTCCACACCGCACAGGTACAGCACGCTGGAGGCAATGATGCCGGTCCTGTCCTTCCCCGCAGAGCAGTGGAACAGCACGGCCCCCTGTTCCAGGCATTCCGTCAGCCTGGCCAGGGCCGAGGCCAGCAGGTGGGTGTGCTGCCCCACCATATTGAGATAGCCTTCCTTCAGGCTTTTTTGAAATGCCTTGCCCGCAGAACCGGCCAGATCATTCATGTCGATCTCCTCTGTCTGAAGAGGCGTATGCTGCCAGCTGATGCCCTCCGGCGCCCGGTCCGGGAATGAGCGGATCTCCGACAGGCTCCGCAGGTCCAGGATACTGCGGACTCCCGCCGCCTTAAGCCGCTCCCAGTCCGCCGAATCCGCCTCCGACAGATTCCCCGCCCGGTACAGTGTATTCCAGCGGACCATCCCGCCGTCCGCAGTCTCGAAACCGCCTAAATCACGCACATTGTGGGCATGGTCCAGACGGAGGCGTTTGATGTGTTTTTCCATTTTTTTCCTCTCCTGTTGACTTATCATTCCCTCTCTGCCGTCATGTCACGATTCTGCGGCAATAGGGGCGGGATAGACATCCCGCCCCTATTATAGCCTTTCCTTCTTCACTTGTACAGTCAATACGTATAGCTCCCCATCTTCTTATGAAACTCAGGATCACTGGATACATTGCAGTCAATTCCCAGATCCTGGGACAGCTTCCTGGCCACCACCTGAAGGGGCACCACGTACTCCATGGAGGCAAAATACGGGTCATTGATAAAGGGATATACAAAATTTTCTTTTTTGTACCGGTCCGCGTCTGATGTCACCATGTAATTATGGGCGCCGGTCTCATTTCCGAAATAGTCCATCATCCGCGCCATCCGCTCATAATGCCTGCCCGGATATCCCAGGTACAGCAGGTATGTATCCTCATTGATGGAGTGGTATACTCCATGCATGAACTCCTCCAGCTCATACCCGGTTACGCTGTAGCGCACAGCCTCTAAAATCTTAAGCGTCCCTTCCAGCATGGCGCTCATGCAGGATTCGCAGCCCAGCACAATCAGGCGGCGGCCCTTTTTTAAGTCCTCTGCATTGCGCTTATACCATTCCAGTGCATTTTCCGCAATCTCCGGAATACGGTCGGATGTGGCTGTCATCCGCTCCGCCAGCTCATCCTTCTCCTCCTCCGTGATCTTTCCGTTCTGTACCGCCAGCTTCAGTCCAAGCATGACGATTGTGGCAATGGAACCGATATATCCCTTGGTCTTTGGCCCTGCAAGCTCCTGGCCGATCTCAATCACCACGCTTCTGTCCCCGTGCTCTGTGATGGGGCGGCCCGGCTCCGCTGTCATGGCAATGGTCATTAACCCCATGTCCCTGGCCTTGTCCAGGGCCCATATGGTGCTGCTGCTTCTCCCCGCATGGGAGATACCGATCACCAGCGTATTGGGATTGAAAATGTTTTCATTGTCCACGAATTCCATGGGGTACATATTGAACACCTTGATCCCCAGTTTCTCCTCCACCACCGCCTTGGCGGCCACAGAGGCGTGATAGCTGGTGCCGGAGCCCAGGATATAGATCTGCTCAAGCTTCTTACCCTTTAAGTATTCCAGCGCGTCCCCAAAGATCTGATTCTGATCTGCTACAATGTTCCTCACTGCTTCCCTGGACTCCAGGATATAATTATACATATCCCAACTTCTTTCCTGCATTTTTATACTCTCCTTATACTTACATTTTCGACTACATTAAAATGGTATGGTCACTGATGGCCTGTTCCAGTTTCCGCCTGGCCGGACCGCTGGCCGTGGACTCCAAAGCCATACGCAGATATTCCGACACCCGGTCCTCCTCCCCCTTTGCACAGTACAATCTGGCCAGGCGGTAGCAGACTACCGCTTTCGCCTCCCCGGACGCAGCGGCCAGCGCCGCCTCCAGCTCCGCAATGGCAGAGATATCCCGCTTCAGATACACACGCTCCAGCTGCCGGACCTCCTGCCGCACAGCAGCTGACCTCCGGTCCGTCCGTCCCTCCAAAAGCTGTTCCAGCTGTTTCTGATACCCCTGGGCCGCTCCGTACTGTCCCTGCTCCAGGGTATATCCCAGCAGCTTTGAATACAGCGCAGTCTTTTCCCTGACAGAGCATTTCAATGACGCAAATGCCGGAATCAGGGCCTCTGCCTCCCTGTGGGCCTCCCTGCTGATCCAGTAGTTAAACTTCATAAAGGTACGCGTAAATTCACTGAAATGGAACCGCACAAAGTCCGAATCCACCGCCTCCATAAAGGGGCCGCTGTCCTCCCCGGCCCGCAGACGGTACAGCTTCCTCAGCGTGGAGGAGACTGCCCATCTTTTGTAAATCACACTGGCAATCAGACATACGATCACCAGTCCCATCAGGATTTTATTCATGATACCTTCCTATAGCCCGCGCAAAGCGCTTGGCCGTAATGTGGGGCCTGGTTATGGCGTTGCCTACCACCACTGCGTAGGCGCCCATGTACAGGCACTGGACGGCAATCTCCGGGGTTGACACTTTTCCTTCCATGATCACGCGGGAACCGGTCCCCTTCACCGCATCCACAATATCCCGCAGCAGGATGAAATCCGGCGCGTCCTGGATATTCAGCTTGTCAAAGCACCCTGCCTTAGTGTAACCGCTGAGGGTGGGAGCCACGAAATCCGCCCCGCAGGAAGCCGCAATCCTAGCGTCCTCAGCGGTGGCCACGTCAGCGAAGATGAGGGCCTCCGGAATATGCTCTTTCACCTCCCGGATCGTCTCATAGGCCAGCTTCCCGTCCTCCCTGTAATGGTTGGTGGCCTGGATGGCAATGATCTCAGCCCCGGCCTCCCAGACGGTTCTGGCCGCCTCCAGGCTGGGCGTCAGGTACACGTCCTTGATGTTTCGGTCAATCTTCCATATGCCCACCACCGGCAGATCCACCTTTTCCTTGATGGCGCGGATGTCCTCCGGCGAATTGACCCGCAGGCCCGCGGCCCCCGCCCATTTGGCGCACTCTGCGTACATGGTGGTGATTCCCGGCATATAGTGGGGTTCGCCGGGCACTGCCTGGCAGGATACAATCAATCCATCCTTTAAGCGCTCAATAATCTCCTGTCTGTCCATTGCTGTCTATCCTCCTCAATTATAAGATTCCCAGCGCCACTGCAATGATTCCAAACAGCAGCAGCCCAACCATGATCACGGTGCCGGACACATGTTTCTTCAGCAGCTTGTAGCAGGCGAACACCAGCAGCAGCGGAAGCAGCTGGGGGCATACCTGGTCCACAATGCTCTGGAGCACGATCTCCGCCCCGTTGATATTCAAAACCGTGGCAATATTCAGCTTCACCATGGACGGGATCATGGCGCCGATTACAATCAGTCCCATGATCCTGGCCGCCTCCGTCATCTTCTGCAGCGTTCCGTCCTCGGAGATTCTGGTCAAAAAGGTGCTTCCGCCTTCATATCCGATCTTAAAGCCATAACGGCGCACAATCTCAGAGGGGATCACATTGATGAGGAAATACAGGATCGGCCCCAGGAAATTCCCGGCCACTGCCAGGGGCGCTCCGATCCCCGCGCCGATCACCCGGAAGGTTCCCCAGAAAAAGCTGTCCCCAATACCTGCCAGTGGACCCATCAGAGCCGCCTTGACGGCAGTGATGGACGAAACGTCATAATCGCCGGTCTCATCGCTGGCATTCTGCTCCTCCATGGCGCAGGAGATGCCGATGATAAAGGGGCTGGGGGTAGTGGCGCAGTTGAAGAACTCCAGATGGCGCTTCACCGCAGCCTGCATCTGATCCGGCTCATCCTTGTACAGCTCCCTGAGGGCCGGCATCATGGTCCACGCATATCCGGTTGACATCTGCCGCTCATAGTTAAAGCAGCCCAGCAGCTGATAATGACGGTTAAATACCTGTTTTAATGTTTTTGAAGTTAATTTCCTTGCTGCCGCCATAATTATAATTCCTCACTTTCTTCCGAATTTGCATATCCCGGCCGTCCGCTGTTTCCTGACAGCATGTAGTAAAGTACGGCGATCACCACCCCGAACACAGCCGCGCCGATGGTGCTAACATTCAGGAATGCGGCCAGGGCGAACCCGATGAACAGGAATGCGCCGAACTTTCTGTCCCAGGTCATCTGGATCAGCATGGCAACGCCCAGTGCGGGCAGCAGGTTGCCGGACTGCCCCAGGCCCCTCTGGACCACCTCAGGAATATTCTCCACAATGGCTGTGATCAGGTCAGAGCCGATTAAAAATCCAAGGAAGATCATAGAAAACTTAAAGACAAAATACAGGGCGGAACCCATCCAGTTGGAGACCTCCACACCGCGGTAATCCCCTTTAGCCGCGCACGCGTCCGCTCTGTGGGCAAATGCCGTGTTGGCGATGCAGACGCCGATGGAGCCCACCTGGGCCAGCAGGGAGATGGGAATCGCCAGCGCCAGCGTTGTCTCATATGTAGCCCCCGTGCGGATAGCCAGGGCTGTTGCCAGGGCAGAACCGATGACCACATCCGGAGGTGTGGAGGTTCCGATTCCTACAAGACCCATCCACACCAGCTCCAGCTCGCCGCCTACGATCAGACCTGTAACCGGGTCCCCCATAATACAGCCCACCAGCGGACCGATGATAATCGGACGGTCGATCATGTGCTGACCGCCAATTCGTGATTCCATGTACACAAGCGCTGCAACCAACGCCACTAAAAAGCCTTGAAGCATACCCTTACCTCCTATTTGGAAAATATTTTCTCAATGTCCTTAAACTCCATCCGCTCCCGTGTGGGGGTGATCTGTGCAAATATTTCCACCCCTTTGTCCGCCATTTTCTTTGCGCAGTCAAACTCCCCGGCAGTCATAAACACCTGCGGAAGTGTGGGAAGATACGTTTCCCCCTCCTTCTTGTTGACGCCTGCCGTCCCCACATTCAGCTTCTCAAACCCAGCGGTGTTCCCGTAGATATACAGGGCATCCTCCACACTCTCCGTGATCAGGAAAATCCGCTTTTTGTCGTTGATGGGATTGTTCAGCGCCCTGACAGAGTCCTCCAGGGTCTTAATCACCAGATTCACCCCCGCCGGCTTGGCCATCTTCATGGTCATGGATTTAAAGGAATCCCTGGCCGTCACATCATTGGCCACCAGAATGGTCTGGGGCTGCAGGTGGGATGTCCATGACACTGCAACCATCCCATGGATCAGCCTGTCGTCCGCTCTCACCATAATAATCATAATCCATCTCCTTTTTGATCTTTTTTCATGTATCTGCCTATACTACTCTCCCCATTCAAAAGCTCCCCTTACAGCTCCTCTGAAGCCCCCTCCTCCCCAATACTCCCATCATTCCCCGGCTGCCCTGGGTTGGCATTGACATAGATGATCTGCTCCCTGGCCCGCCCCACGGTCTCCATGATCATTTCCGGCGTGATTTCACCTGGTATAAAGAACAGCTCCAGCAGCAGCGGCAGGTTGATTCCTGTGATCAGCTGAAAGCCGTATTCCCCCATCAGCCTGGCAGCCGTCTGGTTCACGCTTCCCCCCAGGATGTCGGTCAGCACAATGACGCTGTCCTGTCCGACCCGTTCCAAACTGGCCCTCAGTTCTTTCTCAAACTCCTGGCTCTCCACATAAGCGTTGATAAACTGTACATTTTTCAGATCCGATTTAAAGAAACGGACCACATCCGCAAAACCGCCCGCCAGGGTGGAATGGGTTGCAATAATAAACTGGTTCATGCTTCCTCCTTCACTATTTCCTTATAGATGTGGGCAAAGGACTTCCGGTTAGGCGGCCTCCTGCTGGTATCAATGCCGCACGCTTCGCAGTTTCTTGCGGCAATAATCTGGAAGGGCAGGGTAAATGCCAGGGGGCTTAACTCCACCGGAATATCAAAGTCCAGGTACAGATCATTCTCCCCCAGTTCCATCTGCCGGTCCGTGATAATAAACACATGCTCCGTGATGTGGTTCTCCTGGAAGAACCCTTTAAACAGCGCCACCCGCTCAAACTCCGCCTCATTAGAAGCCACAAGGAACACATAGGTGTCCTGGTCAAAGGCCATCTGCGGCCCGTGGATCATCTCCTCCATCTCATAGGCCTTCACAGGCATTTTAAATGTCTCATTGAGCTTCAGCTCCGCCTCAATGGAGGTGCAGGCGTTCAGCCCGTAGGAGGCGATGACCCCCTTCTTCATATTCAGGAACTCCGCCTTGTGGCTGTCATACCAGGCCTCAGTCCTGGCCAGGATCTCATCGTACCGGGCCAGAAAGCATTCTGCCCTGTCCATTGCCTCCCTGCAGGCCTCCTCGCTGATCCGGCCCATCCTGCGGGCTGTTTCCACTGCGGTGAGATATCCCTGAAGCAGTGTCACCGTGTAGCCCCTGGTCTCCACGGGTATCAGTTCCTTCCCGCAGGTCAGTTTAACCGTCAGGTCCACCTCCCTGGTGATGAGGCTGTCCTCCGCTTCCGTGACCGCCGCAGTACAGTACCCCTCTCTCCTGGCCCGTTTCATAGCTTCGATTGTAGATACGCTGGTCCCCGACTGGGAAATGCCCACAACCAGCACCTGATCAGCGTTGTATATACAATTGTTGTTAATCCTGGTGTAGTTTGTAAAAGCCGTTGGAATCATGGCTTCCGCCTCCACCGGCAGATACATCTCCAGGTACTGCCTGATGGCAAGGGCCGCATTGTAACTGGTGCCTGACCCCAGCAAGTAGACTTTCTTCACGTCCCTACCCTGAAAAAGCTCTGACATGGGCCCGCAGAAAACCTCCCTGATTTCCAGGGTATTTCTTAAGGCCCTACCCTGATCCCTGATGTAGCCCAGCATACTAGGCTGATTCATCCGCTCATCCCCCTTCTGTGCACTTTGCCTCTTTTGTCGGCAAGTTATTTGTCCTATATGTGCTTTTTGACTATTTGTATATACATATAATAATACATACATTTAAATATTGCAACTGTTTTTTAATATTTGT